>QIHT01000192.1 GCA_003229115.1 Gammaproteobacteria bacterium
CCGAACGAATATGAGGGATCGGGTACATTGAAATGCAAGATCCCACACATTCGTTCGGGATGACAACCTAATATCAGGGCTACGTGCACTTTGCCCATACAGGCTGTGCCTTTGTGGTAAAGAATATTTAGTTTAGACCAAAAGCCACCTGCGCCTGCCCTTTGTAATGCTCGTCAAAAACCAGGTCAATCGTGATCTCGTCATTGATATCTTTAATTTTTATTTGTTTCAGGTCAGGCAGTCGCATTGCTATGTAGGTACAAAGTGCACTCGACATGCCTTCATCGTCGGATTTCATGGCATTGACCAGGTTGGCTGTAATGAATTGAATTTTCTGGTTGGTGTCAGGTTTTTCTATGAATGTACCGCCGATGTTAATGCCTGAGGCCATTTTTTCATCCATGGAATCGAGGTAGGTTTGCTGGTAATCGGTCAGGGGTTTGTCGCGATCGTATTCGAGTTGTGCGATGTCGTTGATGAGGACTGCCATTATGTTACTCATGATTTTCATTCCTTTTCAGAAAGCCGCTGTGCGTACGCTTGCAATTGCGTGTTCGTAGGTCGGGCATTGCCCGACTGGTTGATGGTGGACAATGCCCAGCCTACCAAATGTAGGATCGGCTTTATTTAATTGGCACTTTGTTAAATAGTGTTCTGAAAAAATGCCGCACATCATGCCCGGCCGCCAGAGCTGCGGGTATTGTAATTAATGTGACCACGGTTGCAAACATTAAGCCCCATGACAAAGCCAGCGCCATGGGTGAGACAAAATGATCCAGTCCGCCCCAGCCGTAGGCGGTGGGTAACAGGCCGACCACCGTGGTGGTTGCGGTGAGTAATACTGCGCGTAGACGTCTTCGGCCTGCGAGGATAATGGCTTCGAACATTTCCATACCTTGTTTGCGTGCGCGTTGTATAAATACGAGGAGAATAAGTGAGCTGTTAACCACCACACCGGTGAGTGCCACCATGCCCATGCTTGAGAAGAACGATAAAGGCATGGGCTTCCAGAACATATCGTGTAAATAAAAACTGATGATGATGCCGATAGCACCAAAAGGTATCGCGAGCATGACGATAATTGGGTAAGTCAGGTTGTTAAATTGAATAGCCAGTATGAAAAATATCGCCAATAACGCAAAAACAAAAGCAACCATCAGACTAATAAAAGATTCCTGATTCTTTTCTTCTTCACCGCCATAGTTAACCGTTATTTTACCGGCATCATCACCCAACCATTTCGATTCATTATTTTTCACTAACTCATTCAGCGCGCCACTCGATGTGATATCTGAATCAATATCGGCGACCACGTTAATAACGCGCAACCCATCTATATGGCGTATGGTGGTAAAACCTGAATGCTCTTCAAAGGATGCAATTTTTCCAAGCGGCATAAAGCCATCACGGTAATTAGGAATTAATAGATTTTTTAATTGCTCCAGTTCCATCTCACCCGTTGCCGGGTATCTAATGGTTATGTCGATTTCTTCGTTGCCGCGTCTTATGGTGGAGACAACCAGGCCATCAACAGCAGCACGTATGTGACTCGATGCAACATCAAGATCAACGCCTGCATAAGTTGCGAGATTGCGATCAAGAACTATGTGCAATTCATCATCGCCTTTATTCAAACCACTATCAATCGTGGTAACACCGGGTATCGTTTTCAGAAAATCCATTAATCGGCGAGCTGCCAGTTCACCCGATTTATTATTCTGACTGGATATTTCTGCTTCGAGTGCACGTCCTACTGGCGGGCCTGGTCGGATTTCTGTAAACGAAATATCAAATTCAGGATACTTTTTGGTGAGTACAGCTGAAGATTTTTTCATATCGTCAACTGCATCATGATCGGGACGTGTCGCTGATGGCATGTATATAGTACGTATTTGTCCGTAGCGGCTGCCACGTTGCGTTAACGGATCGCCTTCATCAACCGAGACTTCACCACTGGTCAAAATAGTCACATCAAGATATTCAGGATTTATGCTGTCACGCAGGTCTTTATCTATTTTTCGCAAATTTTCTCGCATGGTTTCCAGATTGGTCCCCGGAGGTGCTGTGACCCTTACGATGTACTCCTCAACACCAACGGGCGGGAACAGCTGAAATGTCATACTGGATTTAGCCAGGACAAACACAGCAACTAAAACGCCAAAAGATATCAACAGCGTTAGCCATCTAAAACGCAGTGTTCGTTTGAGAATGCGTACATAAAAGTTTTCAAGGGATACTAGCCATGCACGTTCTGGTGGATGCTTATCAGGATTAGTTACATGTGCTACGTGACTGGGCAATATCAGGAACGATTCCAGCCAGGACAGTATAAGCAGCGATATAACGACAACAGGAATGGCAATAATAAATTTCCCAATGATGCCTGACATAAACATCATTGGCAGAAAAGCCGCAATAGTGGTTAATATAGTTGTCGTTACCGGGCCGATTAGTTCCACTGCACCCTTAACCGCAGCCGCATGCGGTGCCATTCCCTTTTCCATGTGATGCGTTATGTTTTCTCCAATAATAATGGCATCGTCAACCACCATGCCTAACACCATGATAAAACCCATCATCGAAATCAGGTTTAAAGTCAGGCCAGACATGTAAAGCATAAAAATTCCTGTCATGAAAATAATAGGCAGGCCCCATGTTGTTGTCATGGCAACAGAGAAACGCAAAAAAAGTAATAACGAAACAAAAACCAGCACAATACCCACGATTCCATTATTTGTAAGCACACCCAGGCGAGTTCTGGCGAACCTGGAAAAATCCTGAAAGGAGCTAATGCTGACTGTCTCACCATATCTTTGAGGAACAAGTTTCATGTAATCTAAAATCGCATCCGTAGTAGTTATAATGTCAGCATGCGATTTTTTTAGAACAATGAATGACAATGCAGGCTCGCCGGATACATCGTAGAGCATTGCAGGTTCTGCCAATGACTCAACCACACTGGCCACATCGCCAAGTAACAGAGGATTGCCTATTTCTTTTGCTCGCAGAACCAGCGACTCCGCGTCTTTGACGCTTGTAAATTCACCCAACACACGTACGGCTTTTTGTCCGCTGGCCGTATTAATGTCGCCACCGGGAACATTAATATTCCAGCTTTTTATTTTTGCAGCAATACTGCCTACAGAATAGCGGTGTTGTTTAAGCTTCTGCGGATCGACAATGACCCGGTATTCGGGTTTTCTATCGCCCAGAATAAAAACTTTCGCGACGCCATCGATGGCCAGTAGGTCATCTTTAACCTTGTCACCCAGACGACTTAAGGCAAGTTCATCCATCGGCGCAGAAAGCGCGAGTCGTATGACAGGAAAAACCGTGCCATCAACTTCAGTGACCACCGGGTCATCAGGCAAATCTCTGGGTAGTTTTGCCCTGTCTACTGCAATGGTTATTTCACTCGATAATCTGGCGCGATGAGTTGAAGACGGGTCAACCTCCATGGTAATACGACCGGAACCGGGAAATGACATGGAAATCATTTTGTCGATGCCATTAAGCGCTCTTAACTCCTGCTCAATGGGGGTAATGACTAGTTGTTCGACTTCTTTTGGTGAGGCACCAGGATAGGCAGTATCAATCTGGATAATATCGAGGTTTACATTGGGGAAGGCTTCTATCTGCAAATATGAAATAGAAATAAACAACCCTGCCACGAACAAAAAAACTGATACCAGATTGACTACGAGGCTTCTTTGTACAAGGAACTGAATAATGGCTGATATCATGAAGTATTATTTTTGCAAAGGCTGTGATGGTTTTTTTTCACGATTCCAAGCATATCATGGTTTTCTAATATAAAAACACCAACGATAAAAAAACAAACACAGAAAAACACTAGTCCACAGATGAACGCAGATAAACGCAGATAAGGTGAAATGATTCAAGCTTGATCTGACTGTTAAAAACTTTAAAAGCTGCTCACCACAGAGGCACAAAGAACACAGAGAAAAGCTCTTTTTTGTTAACGACGCCTACGGCATCGCTAACAAAATAAACCTCTGTGCTCTCTGTGCCTCTGTGGTGAAAGTTTTTGACTTTGTTTTTAAACTGACAAAGAAGATTATCTAAACTGTATATTCTTTATGTTTAAAAATTTTGCTTCTCGCTGTTTCGTAGTCAGTATTGCTAATAGAGCCTGCTTCTTTCATTCTTCGTAAAAGCTTTAACTCACCGACGAGTCTGTATTTCATACTCATACGATCTCTATGTTGTGCTTTGTTTATGCCTGCCTCAAGAGCATCGATGTAATGGTTATAAGCCTTGTTTCTGGGCATGTGAAAAAAATCAAACACAGGTAACTGCCCGATGTAACTCCTGTAGATCATTTTGTCCTGTGTTTTATAGTAGAAAACCATGAAAGCAATAATACCAAAAGTACCTAACAGAATGCCCGCAGGTAACATGGCGTCATGTGCTATTGAAAAATGGGTGTACTCGCCCACATAGATAATAACAAATGCCCAGGCAACAGCTGCCAGCCCGTTAAAAAACCAGTCCCATGCTATGTGTATCTGCCTTTCTGGCCTGGCATCCAGATAAGTCATGTTAACGCGTTGCTGTGCTTTATCTCTATTCCTGAAAAACTTTAATGCAAACGCCTTTGGATTAACGACACTTTGTGAATGATTGATGTATATATCATCAAACATGACAAATGAACGCGTGATGCCCTTGATAGTCCTTTGCACATATTCGAGGTCAATATGCTGAGGTGGCCGCCCCGCTTCATCAGCATCAGGGCCCGCATCCAGTGTGATCTCCAAAACGCCGCCGCCCTCGCCCAGATTCTTAGCAACCATAATGAATCATTCCTTTTGTAGATAATTTCCAGTTCAGTAAATCTAGACTAATCCGGGTTGAGTTTCCAGTTGATCACATGGTTACACTCTATTATTAGCACTTGTGCCTGCAACAAAGTAAAAAATGCAATTATCCTCATATTTCAATATGTTATACAATAAACCTCAGACTATTTCTCCGAATAAACCACCCTGTCGCAAGCGGACGGGGTATTAATTGTAGGTGCGACTAAATCGCCAGGAGCGATTTGAACGAAACCCCGAAGGGGAGAGGCATAAGGACATGCCGAATAATTCATTCGCACAGAGGTGATGGGCTAGTTATCTGGTCGTTTTGTGCGAATGAATTCGCACCTACAGATTACGTGGCATGCCACGAGGAATTACACCCACAGTGATTAAAAACAAGGCAAATTACCAGCTAAAATACGAAAAACCTTTTTCCTGCAATTGCATCAAGTCATCAACACCAATGGCTACGACCTGCGAAATTGGTAATAGATCCTTTTCCGTCCACCCTAGTGCTTTCATGGTGTTGCCGCAGGCGTGAAATGATACACCGTAAGCTGCCAGTGATTTAACCCTGTCCTGTTGCATTTTCGAGATAGAACGCTCAGGCCGTTTGCCTAGCAGGTGTAATCCTGAGCCAAAAACCGCAATAACCAGCTCTATATCATCGCCATATTTGCGCAGCAACTCACCGCATGAGAAAAGTATATGGTCGATATATTCTGGATCAGCCTTATTACACTGGTAAACAATTTTATGTAGAGAGCTATCCTCGAAATGAGTTTCGGTATGATGTGCGCTTACCCGTTGTGAAACAGCGCTCGCTCCAAAAAGGCCCATCGCACCAATAAAATACCGACGGAATTTATTAATATCAGACATATCACGCCTCATAACTTTGTTTCAACAATAGTACGATGATTACATAGCAATACAAAAATTACATCTTGCTAATATTAGATTGCTCTAATTTTTGCGTTCAACAAAACATGTATACTAATCAGCTAGTTACTAACAGTGTATACTAAATATCAAATACGCGTAAAAAATATGCGTTTTTTCTGATGAAGTAATGCTTGATTTAAGGAAACTGAAAAGGTAAACATACACAAAAGAATTTAAAAACAAAAGCATAACCAACAATATACCCTACTCGGGAGAGATGAGATGAATGCTGAAACAAAGCAAGCGCCTGATGATCGCAGAGCGCGAACGCGCAAGGAAATAAAACAGCTTATTATAGAGCGTAATAGCGTGTTGTCCAAATACTATAATCTTGCCAGCCATGCAGACCAGCAAGATGACGATGATAGTCTTGATGACACACTGGAAATGTTACAGGAATTTTGTCAGGATCTGGTCGATTATATGGCCACCGGCCATTTCGAAATATACAGACGCATTGAAGACGGCGATGAGCGCCGAACTGATATGGTCAAGCTGGCCGAAGAAATTTTCCCACGCATCACAAACACTACCCAGATTGCCATCGACTTCAACGATCTTTATGACGCGTCAAAGGACTTTGATAAGGGAATCCTGAAAAGCCTGTCAAAACAATTGGGTGTATTAGGTGAAAATCTTGCGGTAAGGATTGATCTTGAAGATAAATTTATTAATAAATTATTGTCTTCACCGCCTAATCTTACTACGGTAAATGCATAGCTGATTTTCAGTCATTACGGAATCTCATGTAGGGTGGGCATTGCCCACCATTACCCATGTCGGGCAATGCCCGACCTACGGTGGTTGGGATGGAATTCCGATATCGTCCCAGGGCTTGCGTTGGAAAAACGAGGAAGTATTTTGCCGCGAAGAACGCAAAAGGCGCAAATAAAAGCTTTTTTATTTTATATGTTATTTCGAGCGAAGCGCGATCCAAAAGGCGAATTTAAGGGATGTAATCTTTATCGGTTCGCGAAGTGCTGAAGATTGCCACGCTGTGCTCGCAATGACAACAATAGTATTGTTTTTCTTCGCGCCTTTTGCGCTCTTCGCGGCAAAAAAAGTCTCAAGCAGGGTGGGCATCGTCCACCATTACTCATGTCGGGCAATGCCCGACCTACGTGGGCTCTGGAAAATTAGAAGTAGGCCTGCATAAGGAACGTTGCAGGCGTAGCTACAATGCTGAACAACGCCGGGAACGGAAAAAACTTATCCCGGCCTACGGTGGTATCGATTTTTCATCATCGCAAACAGTGATGACAATCCAAACAAACTCTGTGTGCTCTGTGACCTCTGTGACTAAACAATGTTTTTTACAGGCTGATTTTTCCGACCAGCTCCTTTTTACTTAAACACCAGCATTTGTGCAATGGTTTGCGTTTAAAGTCTTCTGAGGTTGTTAACCCGGTGACATTCTGAATGGAATAATCACTGAGTTTTTCTTCATCGAGCATGAAACGTTTCGCGTTGCACGAAAATATCAATATCCCTTCATCATCCAGTAACTTCATTGTTAAATTAATTAACTCAACATGATCTCTGCTTATATCCAGAGTCTGTGTCATTTTCTTTGAGTTGGAAAATGTTGGCGGGTCAAGAAATATCACCTGATAGCTATGACCTTCCCTTTTGGCATCCCATACCCATTGCATACAGTCAGCACGGATAAATTGATGCTGCCTGCCTTTTATTTTATTGAGCCGAAAATTCTCCTGCGCCCATTCCAGATAGGTATTGGACATATCTACGGTGGTTGTTGATCGTGCCCCACCCGCTGCGGCATACACAGTCGCCGTTCCAGTATAGGCAAACAGGTTGAGAAAAGATTTCCCGTTTGAGATTTTGTAAATCAATTGCCGAACTTTTCGATGATCTGGAAATAATCCGGTATCCAGATAATCATATAAATTCACTTTGAATTTGAGGCCGAATTCGTTGACGCTAACAAAACGTTTTTTTTCATCCTGACGGTCATATTGATCAGAACCACTTTGCTTCTTTCTGGTTTTAACAACCACATGGTTCGTATCTACATCCAATATATCTGCAACAATACTCGTCGCATCATTCATGCGGTGGAAGGCTTTTGTAGCATCAACCGTTTTGGGCGGCTCATATTCCTGTATGTGCGCCCAGTTTTCATACAAATCAATGGCAAATGAATACTGGGGGATATCAGCATCGTAAACCCGGTAACAGGATATATCGTTCTTTCTCGCCCACCTGGCTATGTGTTTAATATTCTTCTTAAGTCGATTTTCAAACATGTCAGCACTTTCGTGCCTGGGCATGATTTTTTCTGTTCGTGGCTTTTCATAAACACGGATATGATACTGAAACAGCGTGCACTTAAGAGCGCCATTATATAAAGTATTTTTATGGTGAGATCTTAGACCAATACTTTTAGCCAATATGTCATCTGATGTGAATACTGCCGCCTCCCACCCTGGGTAGTTATTCCTCAAAGACTGGCCAAGACGAAAGTAAACATCTTTAAGCTGCTCGACTTGCCCCAGCCTTTTACCGTACGGCGGGTTAGTGACCAGCAGTCCATGCGATTCGGGGAAGTCAGGAATAACATCACTAACATCCTGTTGATATAAATTTATAACTGTTTCCAGCCCTGCTGCTTTGATATTACGATGCGCAAGATCAAGTACATTTTTTGAATTGTCTGCCCCGATCATTACGGGAATAGCTTTTTTGTCTATATTTTTTTGCGCCGACTTAACCAGTCTATCCCAAACTTTCTGCTCATGCTGTTTCCACCCGAGAAAACCATAATAATTTCGCAGAATTCCCGGTGCGATATTCGCCGCCATGTACGCAGCCTCAATTAACAATGTACCACTACCACACATTGGGTCACACAACGGCAAACCCTGCTTTGCTATTTCCGGCCACTTACACCTTAATAAAATAGCAGCAGCAAGATTTTCTTTGAGCGGCGCTAACCCGGCTTGCTGTCTATAACCACGGATGTGAAGAGGTTCACCTGACAGGTCAAGATAAAGTATCGATGATTTTTTACCTACATACATATTGATGCGTATATCAGGTCGTTCTCGTGCAACATCAGGTCTGACACCTTCTGTTTCAGTAAACTGGTCTACAATTGCGTCCTTAATTCTGAGAGTGGCGTAGTGACTGTTGTTAATTTCCTCATGTGACGTAAAACAATCAATAGCAAAGGTTCCTTTCTCGGACATATGCTGAGACCAGTCAACCTGCTGCACATGCGCATACAAATCATCATAATCTTCAGCTTCAAAGGTGGATAATTGAAGTAGCACACGACTCGCAAGGCGAGACCAGAGACATAATTGATAGGCATCTTCCAGCGACCCTTCAAATCCAACGCCACCAGCAGCCTGATGGAGCTTGAGAAGTTGCAGTTGAACGCACTCTTTTGCAAGTAAGTCTTCTACACCTTTAGGGCAGGTAGCAAAAAATTGGTAAAGTTGGCTCACTCTGGCAAATCTTTTTCGATATTATCTTTCGGTGCAGCCAATATCTGTTTTACTTTTTTAAGGTCAGCTTCGGTGTGGACAGCAGGACCAGGTAAATTCCTGGCATTGGCCACATTAATTTTCATACCGTTCCAGAGAATTCGCAGATGTTCGAATTTTTCAGCTTTTTCGAGATTACAAACCGGAAAATTTTTATACACCCGAAGTAAACCTGCACGATACGCAAACAAACCGATGTGTCGTTTCCATAATGAAGCCGTATCACCACTACCAACGTGTCCGCCATAAGGTATTACGCTGCGACTAAAATACATGGCATTACCATTAAAGTCTGTAATCACCTTTATAATATTTGGATTTTTTCTCTCGTCATCAGACACAATGGGTACACACAAGGTTGAACAGTCGGCATCTTCATGCTCAAGTAAATTTACTGCCACCTGATTAATAATATCAGGCGGTGTTAGTGGTTCATCGCATTGCAAATTCACAACGATGGTTTCGTCGCCCCAACCCAGTTTGTCAATAACCTCGCACAATCTGTCCGTTCCTGAGTCATGGTCTGCCAACGTCATACAGACGGTTGCTCCAAAATCCTCTACTGTCATACCTACCAATGTGCTGTCAGTTGCAACAATCACCTCTTCCGCACCCGAAGCAAGTGCACATTCATATACGTGTTGAACCATAGGCTTACCGTTAATTTCTGCCAGCGGCTTGCCTGGAAAACGACTTGATTCGTAACGTGACGGAATAACGACTTTGAATTTATTACTCATTTCTTGTTATCAAATAATGTGCATTTATTGGTTATTACGGGCTTCAGTTTTTCTAGCATCCATTTCAAGCAATACAGGTACGTTTTTCCTCACAGGAAAGGCAAGCTGGTCGTGCCGGCAAAACATTTCTTTATTTGCTGCCTGATATTCAAGCTTAGCCTTGCATTTTGGACACACCAATAAAGTCTGTAAGCGTTTATTCACTAATGACTCCTTTTATTTTAGTTACAACGTTACTAATCAAGTCACCCGATAATTTTGCAGTGACGGGAACAGCCCAGCTATTTTCTATGGCAAATGCCTTACATTTTACAGCATCTTTTTCTGTCATAAGCAGTGATTTTTTTCCATTGCTTTCGTCATAATTCAAATCACTTTTCGTGTAAACATGATGATCTGGGAAGGCATGCTTTATTAATTTCAGGCCCGCTTTGGTTAATTGCTCAAAAAACCGTTCCGGATGACCAATACCAGCTACGGCATGAACCGGTGCATGACTAAATGAGGCAACACTTCGTGTTTCTCCAGTGACCAGGTTGACCGCCTCTGAAAACTCAAGCACAAAGCTATTGTTATGCGTTGTTAGCCCATGGTGGACAACCAGATCAACTTGTTTCAATCTCCCCACAGGCTCTCTAAGCGGGCCGGAAGGTAAACAATAGCCATTGCCGAATTGGCGATCAACATCAATCACTGCTATTTCAATATCGCGACGCATTCGATAATGCTGCAAACCATCATCCGATATAAGCACATCACAGGAATGATGCCTGAGCAGGAGCTCTGCAGCAGCTACCCGGTTTTTACCTACAGCTACTGGACATTGGGTTCGTTGTGCAATGAGAAATGGCTCGTCACCGATACTGGACGGCGTGTCACTTTCATCAATAAGTTGCTCACCCGTGAAGTTACCACCGTAACCACGGCTAACAATACCAGGGCGTATCCCCTGTTTTTTTAACAGCTCGCATAATGCAATCAGCAGCGGTGTTTTTCCGGTACCGCCTACCGAGATATTACCAATAACAATCAGCGGCACCGGAATTTTATAGCTTTTTAAAAGACCTGTTCGATACAGGAAACGGCGCAACAATACTAGTGAGCAGTATAACCATGAAACAGGTAATAATATCCATGCGAGCGGATTTTGACTGTACCAGTACGCGTCCAGGGTTTTCATTATAATTTATTCAGGCTCTGCGTCTGCAAACTGTAGTTTATGTAACGACGTGTAATGTCCGCCACATTGAAGCAATTCTTCATGCGTGCCCATCTCTACAATTGATCCTTTATCCATTACAACAATAAAATCTGCGTTTTCGATGGTTGACAGGCGATGCGCAATTATCAGGGTAGTGCGGTTTTTCATTAACTTTTCAAAAGAGCGCTGGATAAATTTTTCTGATTCACTGTCCAGTGCCGATGTCGCTTCATCCAGAATAAGAATGGGTGCATCTTTTAACAAAGCCCTGGCGATGGCAATTCGCTGGCGTTGGCCACCAGAAAGCATCAGTCCTCGTTCACCAACCACAGTCTCATAACCTTCATTCATCTGCATGATGAAGTCATGAGCGTAGGCCTGCTCGGCCGCCTTCTGCACCTGAGATTGCTCAACACTGAGAAAACTACCATAGGCAATGTTTTTAGCGACACTGTCATTGAACAAAACAATGTCCTGACCGACATAGGCAAACTGTGAGCGCAAATTATCAAGCCTGTAATCACTAATATCATGCTCATCAAGTGTGATTGTGCCGCTACTTAAATCATAAAAACGTGGCAGCATATTCAACAATGTGGATTTACCACTGCCCGAACGACCGACAAATGCAACGGTCTGCCCGGCATGTATGGTCAGTTCAATATTTGTGAGCGCATGGTTTTCGCTACTTTCATAACGAAATGACACATTGGAAAATTGAATATTTCCCTTAACCCTGTCCACGGTGTATGTGCCAGTGTCTTTTTCTTCTTTCATGTCCACCAGCTTGAAAACACTTTCTGCAGCAGCAATACCTTTTTGCAGCGCAGCGTTAATATCTGCAAGACGTTTTATGGGTGCAAATAACAGTCCCATGGCCACCATGTATGAAATAAATGTGCCAGTTGAAACTTCATTTCTCATTTCATCGCTAAGAGCCACATAAACAACACCCGCAAGGCCAATGCCAACAAGTAATCTCATAATCGGAGTACTCAAAGCCTGTATTGCAATCATCCGCATGTTCTGCCGACGGTTACTGTCATTGATTTCATGAAATTGTTGCTCTTCATATTTGTGGCCGCCAAATATTTTGACAACGATTTGGCCTTTTATTGCTTCTTCCAGAACGCGTGACACATTTCCCATGCTACCCTGTATCCGTTTACTGATTTTCCTGAATTTTTTGGAAACAAATAAAACCAGCCATATTAGTATGGGGCCCACTAATAAAAACATGGCTGTAAGCATAGGGCTGATATAAATCATCCATGCCAGTAAGCCTATAATGGTGAAAGCATCCCGCACCAGAGTTGTTATAACCCTTGTTGATGCGTTAGCTACTTGTTCTACATCGTAGGTGAATTTCGCGATAAGCGCACCGGTTGTTGCCGCATCATAATAATCTTTTGGTAAGCGTAATAATCGGGAAAACATGGTGTCACGTAATTCCATGATGACTTTACGGCCTACCCAGCTCATGCCATACACAGAAATAAACATCGCAAATACACGTACCACAAAAATACCAATGAGTGCGATTGGCAACATCCTGACGGTTTCAGGGTCACGCTCTATAAAACCACCATCTATCAGAAGTTTCATAAAAACAGCCATAGCGGTTTCAGTACCGGCAACAACAATCATTGCAAGAATTGCAACAATAAAAACTTTCCAGTAAACAAACGAATGGCTTAGTAAACGCCGGTAGCTGTGGTAGGACTCGGGGTTGTCACTCATATTCAGATTATTGACTTTCCACGGTTGCAATAGAAAGTTTTGTGATGCCTAACTGTGACGCTGCATCCATGGCGCGAACAACCGATTGGTGCGGCGTTCTGCCATCAGCACGCAACAACAAGGTTATATCGGGATTGTCGCCAATGATTTTTTTCAGGGCTGCTTTGAGGGTATCGGGCTGGGTATTTACTACCTGTCGATCATTAATATAGTACTTGCCCTTGGCATCAATGGATAACACCACCGGATCTTTTACCTGCTGTTGTGTTTTTGCTTCGGCTTCAGGTAACTGTACCTTCAGCTTTGCATGACGATCAAAGGTGGTAGACACCATAAAAAAGATCAGCAACAGAAACACCACATCAATCAAGGGTGTCAGGTTAACATCTACCGTTTCTGCCGATCTATGCCCGGGGCGCAGGTTCACTTTATTGGCCTATTGTTATTTAGCGATTGTTATAAAGCACGTCTACCATTTTTATCGCCTCAAGCTCCATGGTGACGACAATAGAATCAACTTTACGTCGAAAATAACGATAAAAAACCAGGCTGACAATGGCGATGGATAATCCTCCCGCCGTGGTAATCATCGCCTGCGATATACCACCGGCTAATGCAGCCGGATCGCCAACGCCATGTTGAGTAATGGCCGCAAAAACGGTAATCATACCGACCACGGTTCCCAGTAATCCGAGCAAGGGTGTAATCGACGCAATGGTGCCAAGAATATCAAGAAAGCGTTCCAGCTCGTGGACCACCTCTCGCCCTCGCTCTTCAATGCTCTCCTTAATCCTTTCGCGAGGCTGATTTCTGTTTAACAAGCCGGCACTTAAGATTTTCCCCAACGCAGATTGCCGACTCAGTTCCTCGATATCGGAGCGCTGGAAATCGTCATTTTTTACCGAATTCCACACCGTCGCCACCAGATGTTTGGGTAGCACTTTCTCCATTCGCAGGCTCCAGAAGCGCTCAGCGATAATAGCGATTGAAACGATTGAACAGATAATGATTGGCAGCATTAACCAGCCGCCTGATTTCACCAACTCAAACACATATCACCTATTGATCAGAATATTATTATTGAACCGAGGGCTCATAGTTAGCCTGCCGCAGCCCGTATTTGTGGGCTTATCTTACTTGATTTACGAGGGAAAGTTATCTTGTGATTCCAGTATTTATGGTGGTTTTTGCGGTATTCATCGGCGACAATAATGCCTTTTTCGGGGCTGAACAGGAGTCTGATAGCCCCGGAATGTCCGCTTGAGTAAATATCTGCAGTCGAAGCTTTGTAGCGGGCAACAATGGTTTTATTGGGTAACCGATACCGATTCCTGTAACCCACCGGAAACAGGGCAATTTGAGGATTAACCGCGTCGATAAATCGCTGGCTTGATGAGGATTTACTGCCATGATGCGGTACCACCAGCACATCGGCCTGAAGCCGCTTTTTCTGGCCTGCCAGCAGCTTGTTGCCTACCTTTTTTTCAATATCTCCTGTCAGCAGTAGTCTGCCGCCAGCGCCTGACACCTTTAACACGCACGAGCGATTATTGCTTCGTTTATAGATATTTTCATCAGGATGCAAAAATTCAAAATTAACACCATCCCAGTGCCATCGTTGTCCTTTTGCACACGCTGTTTTGTTTGGGTGATGAATGTTTTTAATATCCTGTCCAACCAGCTCAACCACGTGCAGGCTGGAAATAATGGTTTGCGCACCACCGATATGATCAGCATCACCATGACTGATGACCAGACGATCGATAGTAGTGGCGGATAATTGCCTCAGGTAAGGCACAACCACCGCCTCACCGAGGTCCAGCTGGCTGCTGAATTTATCGCCGGTATCAAACACCAGTACGTGATTTTGAGTCCGGATTACTGCCGATAAGCCCTGACCCACATCCAGCAATGTCAGTTCAAAACTGCCTGCCGTCGGTGTTTTTGTCGATGCCGTTAAAATGGGCAAAACCAGCACCAAACCTAACCAGCGTGCCGGAATCCCCCGTGGGGCCAGCAATAAAAACACCCCCAGCAATGCCAGCAACACTTCCGTAAAACCTGTGGCGGCGTGTGCCCAGTATGAAAATTGAGTGCCGGATAACCAACTCAGCAACGGCCAGATAATTTCCAGCAAATAATTAGCGGCGATGAGTAAAAAACTCGATAGCATGGTTGAAAAAGGTAAAACCAGCAATGCCAGTAGCACCAGAGGCACCACCATGAAACTCACATAGGGTACCATAACAAGGTTCGCCAGAGGCCCTGCCAGTGAGGTTTGCTGAAACAACAACAGTGATACCGGAAACAGGCCAAGCGCAATGGACAATTGCATCCAGCCCCACTGCCGCCAACGCTTACTGGCCTGCAACCGTCCCGAAAAAACATAAAAAATGACCGCCACGGCTAAAAAAGAAAACCAGAACCCCGCTGATAAAACCGCCACCGGATCCCGGATTAAAATAACCAGTAGCGCCGTTGCCAGCGCATCCAGTGGCCGAAAATTGCGTTTCAACAACCATGCCCCGGCAAAACAAAACAGCATTAATAAAGCACGTTGTGTTGGAATCGACAGGCCAGCCAACAGCGCATAAACCACGGCAACCAGCAACCCGCCACTCACCGCGAGCTGCTGAGCCGAATGTCTTCGCATCACATACACCGGCGTTAACCGCCTCACTAGCCAGAAGCCAAAAGCCGCCGCCAGACCAATATGCAGGCCGGATATCGCCATCAAATGGTTAGTGCCGGTCTTGATCAGTTCATTCCATTGAGTTTTATCGATGGGCGAACGGTCACCCACCGCCAGTGCTGTCACTAAGCCGGCTAAAGGCTTGTCGGCAAGTACCGTCTGAATATGTGTGCTCAATTTCTGTCGTAGAGCATCCAGTGAAAACAGGTTCGATGACTCCAGTTTCCGGTTATCACCGTTTTTACGAATATATCCGGTGGCGTGGATACGATGCTGATACAACCAGCCTTCATAATCAAAACCACCGGGGTTGAAAAAGCCGTGGGGTGGTTTTAGTCTGACCAGAAAACGCCAGCGTTCTCCGGCATTCACTTTTTCGCCGTAATACCAGCTCAAGCGTAATTTTTCAGGCGGCGACGTTGTTTCTGACTCGAATTTCTGCACCTTCAGGACAAAGCGCCGAACCCTGTTTTTCGATATCGGTAAACCTTCTATCACGCCTTCCACAACAACATCCTGGCCTGCCATGGCTTCCGGTAAACGGTGCTCAAGGTATTGCTGACCCTGTACGCTTGCCCAGAGGATGCCTGCCAGCGCAAAACTGCAGGATTGAAACAACCTGCAGTATGGCTTTAATCGATAAAACCGCCATAACCACAACACAAGCAGCAATGCCACAATAAGTGCAGAGGTTACGATAGAGTCTGGTAAAGTCGCCCATTGCTGGACGAAACTGATGCCAGCCAGAAAAGAGAGAGCACTGAGTAACATTCCTTGTTGTAAATCCTTCTAATAATTAAATTTTGTGGAGCCCTGTTCCCCACTGCCTGCTACGAAACGCTTATGTAGGCCTGCATAAGTGAAGCGTTGCAGGCTTTGTCACGCACTACACTGCCGGGAACCAAAAAGCCTTATCCCGGCCTACGAAAAGCTAACCATAGCCAACACCCCATCGCCTGGAGCAAGGGCAGTTACATATGTGTTTGCCAAGAGTGGCAGCAACAACCATAATCTACCATTGTTTCAGATACAGCACACAGTCCATGCCCCGTAAATTCCTCAAAAAATTCATGCCTGATCCGCATGAGATCAAAAACAATAAAACCCTGCGTATTTTTGGCACCCTGCTGCATAGCCCGAATCTATGGCATATGAACCGCCGCTCTGTGGCCAGGGCTTTTCTGGTCGGCCTGTTTTTTGCCTGGTGGCCAGTACCTCTTCAGATGGTACTCGCCGCAGGTGGGGCTATTTTAATGCGCGCAAACCTTCCATTGTCCGTTGCACTGGTGTGGATCACAAACCCGGTCACCATGCCCATCATGTTCTACTTTGCCTATGTCGTGGGTACCTGGATGATTGGTGTGCCTGAAATGCAGTTCGAAATAGAACTCAGCTTCGACTGGTTAAAGAACGAAATGGTCGTCATCTGGAAACCTTTTCTGACAGGCTGTTTCGTGTTGGGAATTATTAGCAGCCTCGCAGGTTATTTTGGAATGAACTGGGTCTGGTGTCGTAGCGTGAGAATGAAACGCAAACAGAGCCAGCGAAAACAGAACCAGTGCAAATGATCTGGAAACCACACGCCACGGTCGCTGCCATTGTTGAAAAAGACGACAGGTTTCTTATGGTCGAAGAAGACGTGGAAGGTGAAATCGTCTACAACCAGCCCGCCGGACATCTCGATCCCAATGAAAACCTGATTGATGCGGTCATCAGAGAAACCCGTGAAGAAACCGCCTGGTTATTCAAACCCGAAGCATTAGTGGGCATTTATTTATGGCAACAACCTGGAACAGAAAGAACCTTTCTGCGTTTTGCCTTTGTTGGTCAGTGCAGCGACCATCAGCAAGACCAGGCACTGGACGAAGGAATCCTACGCGCCCTGTGGATGAGTAAAGACGAATTACTGCAATCCGGAAAACTGCGCAGCCCCATGGTGATTAAAAACATCGATGACTATGTTGCTGGCAAACGATATCCGCTCGATGTGTTATCAACTGTCGAATACGCCAGCTAAACCATGACCAAAGAAAAAATAATCGTTGGACTTTCGGGTGGCGTCGATTCATCGGTCGCCGCCTTGCTGTTACAGCAACAGGGCTACGACGTTGAAGGCCTGTTCATGAAGAACTGGGAAGAAGATGACGATGAAGATTATTGCGCCGCTGAACAGGACCTTGCTGATGCGCAATCAGTGAGTGATGATCTCGGCATAAAACTGCATAGCGTGAACTTTGCATCGGAATACTGGGACCGCGTATTCAAACATTTCCTCGATGAATACAGCGCCGGCAGAACCCCCAACCCCGATATATTGTGCAACAAAGAAATAAAATTCCGCGCCTTTCTTGATTACGCATTAACGCTGGGTGCCAGTAAAATTGCAACCGGGCATTACACTCGCGTCAAAATAGAAAATGGTAAAGCACGTTTGTTACGCGGCATCGACACTAATAAGGATCAAAGTTACTTTCTATATGCATTAAACCAGAACCAGCTGAGTCATAGTTTGTTCCCGGTTGGTGAATATCAAAAAGATGAAATACGTGCACTGGCCAAAGAGCATGGTTTCACCACGCACAATAAAAAAGACAGCACCGGTATTTGTTTTATCGGCGAAAGACGTTTTGATACTTTTCTCAAACAATACCTGCCTGCCAGACCCGGCATGATAGAAAGCACCGAGGGCGAAACATTAGGACAGCACAGTGGCCTTATGTATTACACCATCGGACAACGTAAAGGCCTCGGTATTGGCGGCAAAAAAGAATCCAGTGAAAACCCCTGGTATGTGGTCGATAAGGACATTAACAATAATCGGCTGATTATTGCGCAAGGCCATAACCATCCACGCATGCTGCATAATGTCCTTGAATGCAAACAGTGTCACTGGATAGATGCTGCCGAGCCTGATGCATCATCAAGCTATACGGCAAAAATCAGATACCGACAAAGTGATCAGCGTTGTCGCATGGAAAAAATATCAGAAGATCATTACAAAGTCATTTTCGAAGAACAACAGCGCGCAATTACCCCGGGGCAATCTGTTGTGTTTTACAACAACGACGTTTGCCTGGGTGGTGGTATTATAGAAAACATGTAGAAAACATGTGTAACGAGCAACAGAACGACATAAATCACAATGCCGCATAGTAAACGCGAACAAACCATAGCACTGGCAGGTGTGTTTCAGGCTGCCTCATTAGTACAACAAATCGCAAACAAGGGCATGGCTAACAGCGCCATTATCGAATCCAGTCTTGAAACATTATTCCGCTTTGATGCTGACACGACTGAAGGTGTTTTCGGAA
>QIHT01000060.1 GCA_003229115.1 Gammaproteobacteria bacterium
AAGGCGTGGATTATGCCGCTAAAAGAGGCACACCGATTCGAGCGGCCGGTGATGGAAAAGTGATTTTCAAAGGCAGAAAAGGCGGCTATGGCCGTGTCATAATTTTGCAACACGGCACCAGGTACAGCACTTTATATGCACACCTGAACAGCTACAACCGCAAACTCCGGATTGGCTCTAAAGTTAAACAGGGTCAGACGATTGCTTATGTTGGCAGTTCGGGTCTGGCGACTGGCCCACATCTGCACTACGAGTTCCGTCTGAACGGTGTACACCGCAACCCACTGACAGTGAGACTGCCTATTGCGACTCCAGTACCCGCGCGCTATAAAGCTGATTTTGAACTAATGACAGCACCCAAACTGGCACAACTTAATTTACTTACCAGTACCCATCTGGCACTAAACAACGACTAGGCCAGCCGTTCTCGGTGCGCTTTCTGAACTATCCCCATGCCTGAATATTATGTTGGCCTGATGTCCGGCACCAGCATGGATGGTATCGATGCTGTATTAGTCGATTTTTCAGGCAGCCTGCCTCAAGTCGTTAGCACTCTCAGCCAGCCCTGGCCTGATACGGCCCTTGATGAACTTCACACCACTAGAAAACTTAAAGATAACGAATTAAATCATCTCGATGCACTCGATGAAAGCATTGGTGAAATTTTTGCCGATACCACCAATCAGCTACTACAAAAAGTCGGCATTGATGCGACAGAAATACTCGCCATTGGCAGCCACGGTCAAACCATCAGGCATCGCCCTGATGCTGAGCAACCTTTTTCATTACAGGCAGGCAATGCAAAAGTCATCGCAAAACAAACAGGAATTACGGTGGTATCGGATTTCAGAACCGCTGATATCAACGCAGGTGGACAGGGCGCTCCACTAGCCCCCGCCTTTCATGCGGATATTTTCAGAAGCCAGCATGAAGATCGAGCCATTTTAAATATTGGCGGCATCGCCAACCTGACATTATTGCCCGCTGATAGCACCCAACCTGTGACCGGCTTTGATACCGGGCCCGCCAATACGCTAATGGATGCATGGATAAAGAAAGTAAATAACGTGCCGTACGATAATGATGGCGCGTTTGCTGCCAGCGGCAAAACCAATGAAAGTTTGTTGACTTCACTTTTGAGTGACGACTATTTTAAAAAATCGCCACCCAAGAGCACCGGCTTTGAGGACTTCAATCTCAACTGGCTAGAGAAACACATAAAGAGGAAACTCGCTGCACAGAACGTTCAGGCGACCTTGTGCGAACTAACAGCTATCAGTATTAGCCAGGCTATGGAAAACTATGCTAGCTCCACTAAACATTTGTTTGTTTGTGGCGGCGGTATTCACAATCAACATCTAATGGCACGCCTCAAACATCATCTGAATAACTGCACCATAGAATCAACAGAAGCTCTGCATATTCACCCCGACTGGGTAGAAGCCATCGCCTTCGCCTGGCTGGCACGAAGAACGCTCAATGGTCAAGCAGGTAACCTGTCTTCAGTCACGGGTGCAAGTGAAGCTGTGGTGTTGGGGGAAATAACAACTAAGTTATAAAAAAGGTTTGTATAATTCTTCTCCGTGCAGCTACTACAAGGCCACTCATACCCGAAACAAATAACCATAAAACAGTGGTAACCTCTGAAAACGAGATTATGCTAGCTGTAAATATTCCAGAATTAACAATATCTATCTCAGAAAAAAAATAGCACGAAGGATAGATAAATATATTACCAATCTCTATTTGCGTAATTTAAAATCTTTAGCATTCTAGAAATACCATATTGTTATTTTCCTTGAATTCAACTTGTATATTAACTGCGATGAACATTACTTACTCCCAACTGACTTCTGACGATTTTTTTCATCCGCCATCATCGCAAGTAAATTCTCTGCCAGCGCATCATAAATCGACCTTTTACAAATTAATTTGGAAACACCTGAAGCAATCAGTGCTGTTGCCATCATTGCCAGCACCAGCTCATGGTTATCAGTCATTTCCATCACGATGACAAAAGCAGTTATCGGAGTTTGTACTACACCTGTAAAATATCCAATCATGCCAAGGATGACGATAGTCGAAGCCAATTCAGTGGGGAACAATAAAGCCAGGTCTGCACCTAGTCCGGCACCACTTGCCAATGAAGGCGCAAACAACCCGCCGGGGATGGTTGTTAGATAGGTCGCCGCTGTTGCCAGTATTTTATAAAATGGATACATCAGACCGAAATCTGCATCGCAATTTTCCAGGCCAGCACAACTAACAATCTGTTTTGCTTCAATATAACCTGTACCGTTAGCTGTGCCACCACTTAAAATACTTAAGATCGCAACAATTACCCCACACACCATAACAATCAATACCCAGCGTGTTTGCATGTAGGGTCGTAACTTTTGCGAACCGGTAATTAATACCTGGCTAAACAAGCCGCCGGCTAAACCTCCGACAACACCACAGATAACAACACCTAACCAGACCCACCCATAACTCAGCGTTGCCGGTGAGGTGCCATAATAACTGTAATTATTTTGATGAACGATTATGGCAGTCATACCCGCAAGCACTACACCGATCATCATCATGCCACTGTGGCGGCGATCATAAGAACGAGCCATTTCTTCGATGGCAAAAATAATACCTGCAAGTGGCGTGTTAAATGCAGCAGCAATACCAGCGCCACCACCCGTTAAAATTAAACCACGTTCATAGTAACGCGTCGGAAGGTGCGCATATTTTCCAAGTGAATGCAAAATTGCCGCACCTAAATGTACGGTTGGCCCTTCCCTGCCTAATGAAGCACCACTACATAATGCCAGCACGACCATTAGTATCTTACCAACTACCATACGCATAGATAACAAACGATTACATAAACTGCTGCCTGGGTCCTCCAGTGCAATCAGTGTTTGCGGTATACCGCTACCTTCAGCACCACTAAATATTTTTCGGGTTAAATAAACTGCCAGCACCAGGCCAACTGGCGTTACAAACAGCGCCAGGTATTCATTATATGCAATGATCTGTCGAAACAGTTGATCGCCATAGTCTGCAAGTAAAGCAAAAACTGCAGCGACCAGGCCAACCAGTATCGCACCACCCCAGAAAACGAGGTTAGTGCGCCACGTACTGGGGTTTAAATAAAGAAACTTTAATCGACGGATGTGATGACGCATAAATAATCAGTGAATAGTTATAAACCTCAATGCATTAATGTTTTCAAAGTTTGAAGTTCTCCACTCTTTCACATGCAACAGAAAAATCAGTCGTTGGGAAGACGCTTTTTTTCACATAGAGGCAAGCACCACCAATTGCAGAAATCTTAATCCTGCTTCCAGCTGGATATCGCAACCAGTTACCTGTTGCGTAACGATTATCCTGTACATAAATAGAGCCCTCGCAAACAAACACTTCCACTCCATGATTTTGATATTTAAATATTACCCAACATTCAGAGCGTATTCGATACAGACTAACCACCTCCTCTGAAAAATGATGCAGACCAAGACGAGACACACCCGGCTCACCCACAGATAGCCATCTGGCAGCCGGATTTCTAGTATTAATAACTACAGGCTTACGGTCAAAAGGCAGGAGACAACCTAGTTTAAGTAAAATAGTACAGCCATCACTCGTAAAATATTTACAATAAGAGCCTGCCGGGATACGCACATAACACCCCGCACTGCAGTCTCCATCAGAGTTCGAAAGAACACCTGATAGTACAAAAAACTCTACTCCACCTTCATGTCCAAGTCTGTTGAATATATGACCTGCTGGTAATTTAACCAATGTTGTCAAACGTAATTTATTTTTCCTGGTACGTTCAAGAATATCTTGCTTGACACCAACAGTTGTTGACACTTTCCAATTTAGCATTTCTGTTTCAACCGCAACGGGGACATCAAAATTGGCATTAATTTCCTGTATATTATTTACCTGATCCATACTATCGTTAACAAAAACAGATTTCTGTGTAGGGGGTATCGATGACATGTAATTACTCATTAATAAAAAAATAATGTTTGCATTTTTAACTATGCGATGAAACTAAATTTTTTTGACTACATCAGCAGCTCTGCATCAAAGCAGTTCTCCCTTTACAGTTGGAAAAACATGACCTCCCACACTAACCTCATGTTCTCCGTTGCGTACTCGTGCGCGCAGCATAATTAGTGATGGTCGGCGAACTTCGTAACCTTGTTCAATACGTATAGACAGTTCAGTGCTGTTGAAGTACTGATGCTCCAACAAATAAGTACCGAGAAATGCAGCGCCATTACCTGTTGCCGGGTCTTCCCGCACTCCGTGCGCCTCGAAGAAGAACCTTACGCACAGGTCATTCTGCGGCTGATACGTCTGACGGCAAATAAGATAGATGAGTGGCGGAAAGCCTTCATTCGCCAGAGAAGCGAAAGCCTTTAGATCAAGCTTGCTACGTCGAAGTGCATCGAGGCTGCATAGTGGGACTATCATGGCCGAAGTACCGGCAGAGACCACCTGAATTGGCGTCGTGGTCTCTATATCCTCCGGCAATAGTCCAAGTGCTGTTGCGAGTGGTTCACGATGAGATACTGCCCCGAGCAACATAGGTGGTGCGAGAAACCACACTACCTCTCTTCCATCCGCAGAAGACTCAAACGTAACCAGAACCTGCCCAACTTCAAGGTTCAGTCGCACCTGTGTGCAGGACGGCGCGATGTAATGACGGATGACCCAGGCCGTACCAAGAATCGGATGCCCGGTAAAAGCTATTTCCCTCGCCGGTGTAAAAATCCGCACACGGTAGCCGCCATCATCCTCAGATGCAGATGTCACGAAAGTCGTTTCCGAGAAATTCATCTCTGCTGCAAACTGCTGCATGGTTTCACCGGCCAGGGGTTCTGCGCTAACTATAACCGCTAGTGGGTTACCCGAATAGGATTGCTCAGCAAATACATCAACCATGTAAAATCGGTGTGTCAAGTTTATGTATATCTCTTTGCTATCTGAGAGTCGGTTCGTAATGCGTGAACAAGATATCGTTGAAACGTCACAACAAGTGGTTTATTAGCTTGTTTTAATCCTGCCATTCTACTTCCACTGATCGTATTTCGGATTCATTATATGCAGTGAGCCTGGCATAAACCTGATCACCAGAGCTATTTATGTGAGTAACGTGATATTCGTAAGTTTCACCGTAAATCTCACTAGCCTTAGTTATAGCCATATGTGCACTTTCACTATTCCTAAGCGTATGGATTGCATAAGAAAGACCAACAACAAGAATACCGCCAAGAGCGAAAGCCTGTTTTGGGAACCCATAACTCATACCCGCTTCTTTTCTTGCTAGCATTACTGATTCGCTAGATAGTTGACGATAAACCCAGTATATAAAACCAATAGCAAAGAACATAAAAAAAATAGACAACTGTCTTGATTCAGTGTTGAGTTTATAGTCAATCATTTGCAGTTTTAGTGGCTCCATAAACGGGAACACGAACAGAAAACCAACAAAGGCTGCTAACAGGAATGCGGAAAACAATGTGACAATACGAGCTACACGAACACTGCCTTTGATCAAAAACACTCCTGCAACAATGGCAAATATATTAAAACTTGAAGAGTAACTGATGTCATTGGTAATACAGTAGATGAAAATTGCAATATCAATAACACCCACAACAAGCAATGCCATCCCTACTCTGTTTAATATCTTGCCTGATTCTTCCACTATCACCTCTTGGCAGCCAGGCGAGCCAACCAACTGTTAAGTCATTTACATCATCGGCAACCAATGCGGTTCACCTGATTCCGCACCAACTAAAACAATAAAATATTCAGAACCAGAATCAAAAGTATTCCGTTCTGTGCTTTTCAGCATAAACGTAATAGACCAATAATTTTCATTTAAGTCAAGGACAGTATGGCCAAACCCATCCTTTTCAAAACTTATTTTATAATCTCCATCAACAATAGAAAAATCACTTCCCTTATATTCTTCCATAGTGAATTGTGTTGCTATTATTAGTGCTTCTGATGATTTGATCTTCATTATTTAATATGCCTAACTACTTAGTATTTACACGCTGTGTACAGTACAACATATAAATGCCTATAGGTCTAAGTCGCGATTGGCACACTGCTAATAGCAGGTCATGCACCAAATGCTAAAAAGAAGAGGGGCTCTCGCCCCCCTTCTTTTTCACATTTCCCAAGCAAGATCAACCAAAAGATGCTTGATCCAGGACTAAGTTGTACTCATCTATTTATTATTTGAACTTGTACTGAGCCAATACCCAAATTTTCTCGGTGTCGAAGGTGAAGCCATCTCCACCATCACTAAAGTTGGCGTATTTAATCGCTCCCATCACATTTTTTGAAAACGGCTTGGCAAGCAGAGCATTCCACTCTTCTCCATAGTTTTCAATACCGCTGGGTGTAGATATGTTTGCCTGAAAGTCATGATACACAACAACCAGTTTGGACTTGCCAACTAGTCCCTTAATTATCATCGTAACGGTAGTATCCTCGAGTCCACCTACTGGAGTCGCCGTTCCACCGGCAGGCCCGATAAACTTATCGGCCCAACCGTTAAATGCATGGAATGTGGCCAGAGGCGTCTGAAGAGCATTCACGCCGTTACCTTCAAGAACCTCCTGACCTGCTTTCACAATGATCGGTGTACCACCTAGATTAAATGCAGCACCGAACTCAACGTTGTAATAATTATTATCAGACAGAGTCGGACCAGCATCACCAGTTGGCTTCTGATTTGCAAATTCCAGTTCAGATAATATGGTTAACCCGTCGCTTAACTTATGCTTACCTACAAATCGCAGTCCCCAGGTATCCGAATCGAAGTTTGTGATGCCTGGACCAACGCCTTCACCTTCCGGGAAAGGTGTCCGTGGATTGTCATCATAGTCCAGCAAATAGCCATAACCGACAAGCATACCTATAGGAAGCTTGTAAGAGACATTGATGAGGCTTGAACTGTTCATAAGCCACTTGTTAAATGGTGAGGCTGGACCAAATGTACGGTTTACCTTATCAATATAGGCGTACGAAATATTAAGGTTATTAATCGAGGTGTTATCAATACGAACAGCATCAAAGGACTGAAAGTTCTGACGCCAACTGATGGTACCTACCCAACGATGGTTGTCGTAGATGATTTCTTGTCGCCCTGCCTTGACCGTGGTGGCTCCGTTACAGCCTCCGGGGGCACTCGTGCAACCACTCGTTGCGCTACGCCAGCCAATGTAGGCCTGCTGAAACTCTACCTTCTTGGGATCCGGGATTATCGAACTCCCAACGGCATTGCGAGAACCGACAGGCCCCGGAGGAAAGGCCAGATCATCACCAAGTGTAAGCGCGTTTTTATCACCTATGTGAGTGGTGGCTTCAAATTCTATGCGACCATAGAACCCATTATAACGGGCTGAGGTATAACCCAGAACTGTACGTAGACTTGTCAAATCAGCTTTACCTGTTCCTGCTATAGGTGACGCAGCAGGAATTGTGTCCGTTACCTCTTCATAGCGTATGCGTAACAACAGATCAGGTGTGCCACCTTTAATTGCGGCACTGAGGTTATTTACCTCTTTTAATTGTTTACCCGTGTGAACATTGGAAACATTTGGCAGACCTACCGCTCCGACACTCTGAGTGACGGCAAAGGCGGCGGCTGCGATACAACTTGAAGCTAGTTTAAGAGTGGCCATGGGTACTCCTCATTATTTGATCACTTAAAAAATTTATGCCAGGTAATGTTCCGTTATTACCCAGCGAGGTTTGTAATTAAAAACATATTTCCGAATTTGTCTCATGGTGATTTTCCTCTGAGGAATTTATTCACCCTGACCAGCGAGTCACTTCGCACGGTCTATCATTTGCGCGCCTTCCATCCCTGGAGAGAAAAGCCTCGCGGCGCATGATACCAAGCAAGTAGTGCTAAGCATGAAGCCATATAAATGATGATCAGAATGTCCAAACCTATCCAAATATATGGGCTGCTTTACTTAGCTAGCAACCAATGTAAAAGAATAGGGTGTTATTCGTCCAAGACTTTGTTGTTATTGAACCCATAGAAGTTGGTTATGAGTCAAAAGATCTGCGTGCACAATTAACCTATAAAAACAGTGTATTTTGAGATATCTGAACACCAGATGCATAAAATCACTGCCCGCACAAACAGGTAAAGGCATAAAGATTCATACCATGAACTAACGAGAAGATGTAACAGAGTTACATTCTGAAATAAGTTATCTTGAACCAGGTTTCACCGATGTTAAAACAGCAGACAACCACTTCCTTCTGGCGAGAAAAAACGGCAACACTCATCTTTGATGAGTGCGTTATCATCCATCAGCGTCACAACTCTGGCTAGCACACTCCCAGAGTGTACGTAGGTATCTAACCGCCGCGTCGATGCAACTCGCGCATGCTGTCACTCAAATGCGCACAAATCAGTGAAACCATTCGAAGTCCTTCCTGCGTACCAGGGTTGCAACCTAATTTACACAATCCCACTAACCCACCTTTAGCAGGCGGTGCTGTTGCAAGATCCTGACTCGCCGCAGTAATAGCATTGGATAAACTGATCAGGAAATGCTGGTTCTCTGGACGATCTAGTTCCCTAAGCAAATGCACAATACCTTCATTACGTACGAGACGGTCGAGCAGTGTAATGCCTTCGCTGAATACAGAAGACAATCGAGTGACCATGTCATCAGTAAGCGCATCCTGGGCTGCGGCGACGAGCGTCGCGAGCTCAGTAAGTCCATCTAAGGTGTTAGGATTATCTATTGCATTAGAGGATGTTTCTGTCTGGGAGATCATTATGTAACTCCTTAAAGTAGACCGCGTACACTAGTCCAGTACATTTGGTTGTAAGACATCTTAAACCAGTGCATAGACTTATTAGCAGGCTTCAAGTCGGGCGGATTGAGATAGTTAAAATTTGCATAGGTAGCTTTGTCGCGACCAGCTTCAATGAAGCAGTACACCTTGCCATCGTATTCACTCACCGGTATGCCAATTTTTATGATTGATGCAATATTCTCGGCGATGATTTCAGCCTCAAAGTGCGCGGCCGAACCCGTCTTGCTAACTGGCAAATTAGTTGTGTCACCCACTACGTAAACGTTATCGTGACCTTCCATGGTGAGTTGGTGACGGTCAGTTGGAATCCAGCCATCCACACCCAATTTGTTCTTCTCAATTACTTCCTCACCGTGATGCTCGGGGATGGAGATCAGTAAATCATAGTTGTACTCCGAGCCTTCCATGCTCTTCACTATTTTGTTTTCGACATCCACTTCTTCGACATTGAACAGCGTCTCGTACTCAATACCCATCTCATCGAACTGGGGCTTAGCCCATATAGCCACGTTCTCGATGCTGTGGATACGATTGATCGGGTAGTGGTACTTAATTTCAACCTTATCGCGAATACCGCGTTCCTTAAAATAATCGTGCAGCGCAAAGGTGATTTCAACCGGAGCTATAGGACACTTATGTGGCACACCTACAACGATAGCCACTTTGCCACCCTCGAAGTTACGCAAGCTCTTGAACATACTTACCGCACTTTCTTCAGTGTAGAAAGTCTCGCTACCCTCTTCCAGCCCAGGAATCTTCCTCGGCATTATTCGTGAGCCGGTAGCAATGACGAGCACATCGTAATTATAGACTGTGCCATTTTTGGTCTTCACCCGATTATCATCGAGATTAAATTCCTCCACCGGATCAACATGAAAATCGATGGTTGTTTCGAGCAGACTAGCCTGATCACGATAAAGCTCATCCGGCATCATCTGCCCGAAAGCCACGTACAGCAAACCAGGCTGATACATATGTCTGTCTGATGCTGATAGCATTGTGATACTGGCTTTATGTTTTCGAATCTCGGTAGCTAATCTCCGCGCGAGATTGTTGGCAATAATGGTGCCGCCAGTACCACCACCAACAATTAATATTCTCATTACATTCTCCTAATCTAAAATTGTCAGGACGTTTCTGACCGTCAGCCAGACGTACCTCAACTTAATAACACGCGTCGCGCTATTTAGCCTTGCGAACCTTGATGTGCCAGATTTTGCCAATTTTTTCGCTACTGACCATCTCGTGCCCAATCTTGTTAACCCACTCTGGGACATCGGATGCCGTTCCCTGATCGGTCGACAACAGTTCGAGCGTATCGCCAACTTCAGCTTGCTTCATGTAGGTAATAAGCTCCATTAGTGGCCCGGGACAGTATGTGTTGCAGGCATCAATGACTTTAGTTTCGCTCATTTACTCTTACTCCAGTTATATTGTTCTATAGTGTGTTTCATGCTGCATTCAAAATGAGAGCAGCTGCGCACCCTCGGCATCCATCAGGAATTTAGTCAGCCCTGTTGGAACACCAAATTCGGGGATAAGATCGTCATCCGTGATTTCCAGTAAATCCAGTGCCATCGAACACGGTAATAATTTTGCGTCACCAAGTTCAGATGCCTGCTGAAACAACTGTCTGAATGATGGCACACCATTATTGTTCGCTATAATTGTTCCGAAGCCACCTTCAACTGGTGCGTCCGTGGTGTCACCCTTAACGAAATACGCTAACGCATTCATAGAAAAAAATACCGTTACCTCATCACCGCTTGCGGCACCAACGGATGCAACCATCGCTGCCATCTGCAGCTTTTCATGTGTTCCAGAAACACATACGATGTGGATTTGTCTGGACATTGTTAAAACTCCGATATGTTAATTAGGCTAAAAAAATATTACCAGGTGGTCGTGCGCCTAATGCACGATTCGTAAAAAGAGAACCTGATTCCCTACATCGAACCTTATGGTTCTATGGAAAACTGTTTTTCATAACAGGGGGCATGGTTCTTCCCTATGGCTCTTCTTTGTGATGCCAACTGAATTTCTTGATAGCCAGGGCGCAGGAGCTATCGAGTATATAGCCGAAGATCCCAATGACTAGCACCATAGCGGTGAGATGATCATAAGACAGTGTCTCCCGAGCATCAGCAATAGAATAACCAAGACCGGATGTCACGCCGAGGAATTCTGCTGGCACAAGCACGATCCAGGCAACACCAAGGGCTGAACGTACTCCGGTCAGAATGTCAAAAGTAATCGCTGGCAGAATAATGTGTATTAATATATGCCAGGGATTGGCACCAAGATTCTTCGCTACCTTGAACCAGGCCGGATCTACTTTGGCCAGTCCCGCAGCAGTTGCGAATGCCACTGGCCAGACCGAAGCAATCGCGAGCAAAAATATAATCGCCTGATTCCAGGAGAGAAACACAATCACTGCGATTGGCTCCCATGAAAGCGGACTCACCATGCGCAATAACTGGAACGGAGAATTACTCACCTCACGAAACACCTTACTGCGACCGATCAGGATACCTATCGGTATACCACAGACGATGGCTATGCCCAGCGCTGAGAATAAGCGATAGCTACTGGCTGACAAAGCGTTCGGTATCGTTCCATCTGACCACAGATGTGGAAATGCCTTGAAGGTCGGAATAGGCCCGAAGTCAGCAAAATTGGTGGTATCAGGATTGATATAAAGCATGTATCCGCCTAACCACCACAGTGCACCTAGTATTAACAGGCCCCCGACCCAATTAGCCAAACTCCGTCCCTTCGTCTTTATGATGCGAGAACAGGGATTGGCTTTCTCGGGTGCATCTATGTTTACGCCTGCGGTTACAACGTTTGTAGAATTAGTGCTCAAACCTCAAACACCTCTTCACGTGTATATGGATCGCCTGATTGAGGAACACTCGAATCATTTTTCCATTTTGGATTTGCTTCTAGTGACTTCTTAACAAAGTCATAATTGACAAGATCCTTATTCACATGCTCAGCGGTGAGATCTTTAAGGAAAGCCGCGTCGCCCGTTACTAGCGTCTCTTTCAGTTCATTAAAATTGAGCTCAGTGGCTGATTCGTACGGCCATGCCTGGAAATTGATACGATCTTGTCCCCACTCGGTATGCTGGATAGCATGAGGGTTTTTGTAGTAAGCAGGATCGTAGAACATCATCGCACGCTTAACCACTTCTTTGGGGAAGGGATAATATTTCTTACCATCACGAGAAAGCAGATGTGACACCGATTCTCTGTTCTCAGAAATATAAATCTGCGCTTCGATGATGGCATTGTGTACACCCTGCGCCCAGGCAGCACGATCAGGATCCATAGTATCCTGCTCATGCATAACAACAACGCAGCAGGGATGCCCTTTCCACATATCGCCAGTAAATCTAAATAACTTGCCGCCAGCCTTGATCTCACCCAACGCGCAGAACGGTTCTGCCACACAATAACCATCAATAGACTTCGCTGCTAATGCGGGTGGCATGGAGGGAGGTGGCAAGACGATATAATTACATTCATCGGGTGCCAGATCCGCATCCTGCGGTCGGATCACGGGTTTAATCCCATGAGCCTTCATCATTTTTTGTGAGATGATATTGTGGTTTGAATACCAGTACGGTATAGCAAATTGTTTGCCACCGAAGTCTTTAACCGTTTTGATGCCGCTGTTTTTGCCAACAACAATGGCTGAACCATTAGTATGATCCCATGCAGTGACTTTTATAGGGAAATTGTTGTTGTAACGCATCCAGATTGGAATCGGTGCTAGCATGTGTGTGAGATTGAAACGATGAGATGCAAACGCTTCGACCAATGGCGACCAGCCACGGATGAGTGTAGGCGGCACGGAATCAATGCCCTGATTCTTTAAGAATCCCTTTTCATGTGCGACAAGTAGCGCAGCCGCATCGGTTATGGGGATATAACCCATGCGAACCACTGGATCAAATTTCTTCTCTTTCGCAAAAGAAGGCCCAGGCAGCATACTGCCCAACGCACCGGCAGCAGTCATGTTGAGAAAAGTGCGCCGGCTAATACTACTGCCTAACACGCCCTTAAAAAGCGGATCAGTATCGAGAACAAGTTTTGGATCCTGTATCCCATCACCGTGTTGCGTATAGATTTTTTTCATATCAGACATATCGGTTCCTCTCTCATCTTCGTTGATTAAATTTGAACTACGTGTTCAAACACTATGTAATGTAGACATATCACCGTCAGCCGCAACTTCATCACTGGGGTCGTCATCTGATGGTACATGTGATGCATCATGAAACATTTGCATAAGGTTCGCGCGCATAGACTGAACGGCTGGGTCTTCACGGTCGCGCGGATCCTCAAGATCAATTCTGATATCGTGCATAATTTTGCCGGGTGATCCAGCCATAACCAGTGCACGGTCAGCCATCAACACCGCTTCATCGATGTCATGAGTAACCATTACTATATTGATACCCAACTCCTTCGCGATGGATCGAACATCTTTCTGCAAGGCAGTACGGGTAAAAGCATCAAGTGCCGAGAAAGGTTCATCCAGTAAAAGTAATTCAGGCTCCATTACCAGAGACCGAGCAAGCGCAACACGCTGTTGTTGTCCACCAGAAAGATTTTGCGCATTCTGTTTGGCAAACTCTTCCATATGGACAAGGCCGATTGCCTCAGCAACGCGCGCTTGTGCTTCTTTTTTGGGCCAACCAGCAAATTTGAGCCCGATACCCACGTTTTGCTCAACGTTCAGCCAGGGAAAGAGATGGGGGGCCTGAAACATCATCACCCAACGCGATGACGGTTTTTTTACCACCTCATTATTGAGGAGAAGCGTGCCGCTGGTGGTAGCCAACAGGCCCGCAATAATGTGAAGCAGAGTCGATTTGCCACAACCGGATCGACCAATGATAATAAGTGCCTCTCCCGGTTCCGCCTCTATATTAACTTTTTCAAATGTGAGCGGACACTTCGAATTATAACGGTGCGTAAGATCTTTAACGCTTATATGTACGCCGCGTATGGACATTAATTATTTCCCCTACTGTTACAGTCTTATCGTAAATTCAAGTTACACGCACAACAAACAATCATCTGAACAGAAATAGTGAGGTGGCTGTTGCTATCAAGCCATATGGAGGCGTTTATCAACCAGCTTCATATGTTCCGCAAGCTCACTCTCATTAATCAAGCCTCGTCGAATCATAGAATGTGCCAGCGCCAGCAATTGTCTTTCCGGGAACGGTACCTCCGCATAATGCTCTTCAACAAGTTTGTCTTCTTCCCATCGGCGCTCAACTGCATCAATCTTTGTGCTATCTACAGGCTCACGCTCATCAACAGGCTTACAAATATTAAAAGGACTGGTATAACCGTTAGCAAGTGCATCACACGTGCATTCCAGAGCGATTCTCCAGGGTGGATCAGGATTATCCACACCATACTGCTCGCTCAGGTCATCCCAGACGCGTCCTTCATTCTTGATTTTCTCAAGCAGTGGAATAGGAGACTCGTCAAGATTCCGATTTTTCATCTCCTTATCAAGTTCGATTTTATCTGGATTGATATCAGTCATAATATTTCCTAATGATCCACAGGGTTTATAGCTGGATGTATTGGACGTTTGTCATTCACTGTTTTACCAGGTTTTGGAACGGCTACACCAATCAGGCAGTCGCGAGTCACGATTTCTGCCAGTTGATCCTCACTCCAACCGTCAGTCCCTTCGGGGCGCACTGGTAGTACGATGAAACGGGACTTCTGATTTGAATCTTCAACTCTTACCTGCACATTCTCAGGGAGCTGGAGACCAAATTCCGAGAGTACTTGCCGCGGCCAACGAACAATTCGGCGACGGTAGTTCGGTGTGCGATACCACTCCGGTGACTGGCCCAGAATGGGTCGTGGATAACACGAGCACAGCGTACACACTACAACGTGTTTCAGTGTCGGTGTATCTTCCAGTACGCGCAAATTGCAATAATCACTCGGCGTACCAAAGTGGCTCGGCATATCATTGATCCAGTCGATGCCAACTTCCAGACTGGCTTTAACACCATCGGTTACCGCAAGTTTTTTATACTCGGGATCAAGCCACGCCTTAGCGACAAGACGCGCTGCAGGCAATGGGCCCACTGTTTCCATATATTCAGACCACTGCTGATGATCTTCTGCAGTAAAAAGACCTTTCTCAATAGCAAGTTCACGAACGGCGATTTCAAGCACTTCGAAGTCACTAATTTCATCAACCATGGGTGCGGCTTTATGTTTCTCTGCCATTTGCTTTTCCTCTTAAATTTCTTTTGTGTTGTTTAATTTATAATCTGGTTAAGTTTGACCATAGTCACCTTATCTATTGCACTTACACTAACTCCAGCCAGCGCTCAGACAACTCGGTCTCTAGCGTGTCGCTCGAGTATGCATCGGGATACTCTGGCCAAAGATCCTTCTGTCGGAAAATCACGCTATAAAACCATTCGGGATTTTCGCAGTTGTCCCAGGCTTCATCCTCAGGAGGAGGACTTTCATAAACCAGTTCAGCAATCGTGCATTCTGCTCCCCGGGTGTAAACCATAGTGCGTGAATAAAACAGACTCGGTAAATCTTTGACTCGTACACGATCACCCACTTTAAACCTGGCTTTACCCGCTTCGCCTTTGAAACACTGTGGGTCGCCAACACCAGTGGCTTTTTTGACGTGATGCTCTCTATCGTAGTGTGGTTTACTCATAACGTTTTCTAACCTCATCCATCTTGTCTGATAGTTCACTATTCGTGATGTACTGTTTGTCTACCAAAATTCTTGCCGCAGTAAGCAGCCACCGACCATAGTACGACAGGCCGAGGTACTGCGTCTGACCAACATCTACGTTCTGTCGGCGACGCCTCTCCTCGGCGTTCCATACACCACGCCAGGCCAGAACTTCGCAGGTAATAAAGGTATTGTGCTCCCATACCTCTTCTTCTTTTTCTTCCCACTGGATGGGCACATCGGGCTCACCACCAACATCATGGACAGCTCGGGTATATGCCCTGATATGGGCGTTATCGATCAAGTCAGGAAATGGCGCATGCTGCTCCACATGCAAAGCTGGCTGCAGTTGACTGCCAATATTGATATGCTTCATCACTTTCTTTCTATCAGGCGTCATAGTTTTGAACTCCTCCTAAAAAATTGTTTTTAATCCGCATGAACTATTATCAACGTTAAAATCAATCTCATATAGCGTATTAAGCCATTGTTAATATTTTCTAATATTCTAATAGTAAAAACTTATACCGAGATTAACTAACTTTATGACGCTATTGTAAGTAGGCGGCACATTGTTAGTCCAAGACTTTGTTGCTATCAGCCTCATAGACATTAGCTATGAATTGAAAAGCTATCATACTGCACAAACTCCAACACTTGATAACCATCATTAAATTCAGCAGTGATGAAGAAAATGGTACAACACGCGTATCATAGGGCGGTTTAAGCATTGCCCAGAAGCCCTGCGTGCTCCCCATGCTGAATGTTGCAATTTGAGAGCTAAACGGGTACAAATCGGATAGGGAATAAACTAGCTGTATAGTTAACTTGCACAAACGAATTCATTTTATGGAATGCACTTGTGTATCGATGCTTTTTGTTGTGCTTAGCTTGATAAATCGATAAGCAGGTGACGGCCTGTCAATACGACGCATGTACTTGGAGTTCACTTTATACTGATGACAGGTTGACGGTGTCGCAAGTAACCGAAGCCCATCTAACTGTTGATCAACTTCCTGGTGAACATGCCCGCATATCAATAGCGTTTTTTGAGAATATTCATTTACAATCTGCAAAAATTCAGTTTGATTATGTAACCCTAGCTCATCTAGCCACTGGCTGTTTATTAGGGCAGGAGGGTGATGCATGGCGATAATATTAAATTGATCCCTACTATTTTTCAGGTGCCCCTCCAGTTGCCGCAAACAGCGTTGAGTTATCATACCATGATGCTTATCATCCACCCAGCTATTGAGCAAAACAAGCGAAAATTGACCCAGATGAATGACATTAATTGAGTGATCCGGGCAAGTTAGGATGACATGCTGTAGTAATTTTGGCGTGTCATGATTACCGGGAACACAATAAAACGGTATGTCATAATTTTGTATTACCGATTTAAACAGCGAGTAGCTTTCTTTTGTGCCCGTTTGTGAAATATCACCCGTAAACAAAAAAAAATCGATATCCGGATAATGTGCTCGACTATCAGACAGCACTTTTTCCAGGCTTTCTTTCGTGTTTAGACGATGAAAAGTTTCTTCAGGTTGATCAAGTAAATGGGTATCCGTAATGTGAATAAATTTTAAAACATCAATTTGATTATTATTTAATTCTCTGGGCGTGCGCATAATTGATTGTGTTTGAAGTATTGTTAAATATTATATTCAGATATCTACGTGTTCACCACAATGCCTTGTAGCTGCGCCAATATACAAGGCAACTTACCAAGTCCGTTAGGCTCAATGCCTGACACTAAAATGATAATATATTTATCGCCTATGTATTTCAATCAACATTAGCTATAGTTACCATGAGCTTTGCCTATAGGCTTTTATTATACCTGGGTCGCACAATGCACATGCCTGATGAACATTAATAGCAACTTAGGCAACATCCTGATAGTAAAAACCATGAAATGCATTAACAAGATGAAACATTATCTAATAGAGTTATCTCTGATCACGGGCTAATGCAGTAGATGGAACGCAAGATTCAATTACGACAAGGGACGGCAAACACTTTCGCGTGCCCTACAAAAACAAAGCTGAAGCCCTGCCACTAAATCGTATTCATAGCGAGACACTACATGTTGACACACTCGATGATATACCTGTCGAAAAAGCCAGCATTTCTGTATGTGGCGGCATGCCCTCCCATAAATATAGCCCTCCTACACGGTCTGAGAGTCTTACCAATATACCAGTTGAACTACTGCACATCCCTGATACGTAATACCAGCAGGGCTTAAAGACTTACCTGGGCATTGTTTGCAGGTATTGTATTCCTGTTAGAGAGTCGTGCAATACAGCCATAAGCCCATAAGCTATTTCTATGCACTAAATAGTAATTAAGTATTGTACGAATAATTTAACTTCCACTATTGTCTATATCACTCACTGGGATGGGACATTTGTTCCCATGATTACAGCGTGTTGTAGATGGGTCAAATGATAAAACTAACTGGTTATGTATATTCCATAAACGAGATTTGCCATCATACAAATCCGTAAACGGATTCCTTTAGTGATATCAAACGATAGGACATTGAGCACAGCTCAGTTCGTGATCAATAAAGTCTTACTCCAGTGGGTAGCTTCACTCCTGTATTTGGGGGGCAATGCCCCCCTTTTTTTAAAGACCGCACCACTCTGACATTGCCATCGAATTCCTGAACAAAAAGAATAAGCGGATTTATGTGGGTAGATCAGGCTGACTATGCTCCATAAAAATCCTGAGATTGTCTTCGTTATAGATCGCATCATACAGCGGACATTTTCTTAATATCTCACACAGAAAATTGTGCCGATGCGACAAGATTATCGTGAAATACCCAAAATTCTTTAATTCAAAGGTAATCTATTCGCTAACCCACTTACGCCTTAGAAAGGCAACACCCTCCCCGCGACCATATATAAGCTCCGGGCAGTTTCGATCTTCTGCATATGCAAGTGAAATTTTTTCTGGACTCTGCAGCTTCCACGTATTTTCAGTCATCAACGCTTTTTTGGATTGCAGTCTCTTTTGTAAATGATGGTAACGGTGGTCGCTCAGGCATAATTTCCTCCTTATTTAGCAACTACTACTCAACGTGGCTGTACCAAACGGTACGGTTTTGTGAAAAACTTCAGCGCAAGAGAAGAACACGTTTTCCTTCTAGCGTTCGATGACGGACACAACAACCGGCGCGATGTAAAAAAAATTATCCCATAACCTGCCAGACCAGGGCGTAACTCGACTTATCCACCTTGCCCATTTTATTAACAATGGTGATTTCCGCCCCACACGACTTCACTATCTGATTGACTGGGCAATTAAAAATCAACTTCCGAAATTGTTTGTAATCAATACAGCTAAAAACAACATCCTGATACTTCAGAAATGAATAGAGATCTGGCAAGGTAAAATGCCAACATCCTTTCTCCACACAGAAGCTCTGCTCCTGTTTTATCTTTTTCAACTGAGCTTGATCTTTTTGAGCAACTTGCTCAAAAAAATGAATTAGTTTCTGGTCAGCTGCCTGCATTAAGAGATTTAAATAACATATAAGTTAAACAACATTCATTAACCTGGCAATATTAATTACTTTTTGTTAACGCCATTAAGTAATGCCTGGGTTTTCATCCCTTACGTTCTCGAATTACCAACTCCATATTTTGTTGCCTATGCGGAACACAGAGTTAGAATCTGTGGTTACCACGAGGTATAACGTAAAAATTTACCGTTCAGCGTGATAACGACACGATCGCCTTTTGGATCTTCCTGTTTATCAACACCCACTGAAAAATCAATGGCGCTCATAATTCCATCACCAAATTTTTCCGCGATGGTTTCTTTGATTGTCTCGCCATAGACACCGACGATTTCATACAGTCTATAAACAACAGGATCCTGGGGAACCGTCTTATCCCATGCCTTATGGGGAAACTCTTGAAGTGCTGTGCAAACATCATCGCCAAGCTCAAGAATTTTGCACAGATCTTTAGCGACCTCCTCAGATGTACTGTTCATTCCAAAGCAGGCTGACGTTACCCACGTCTGACCCAAATTCAACTGATTGGCAATAGCTTCCCACGTAAGTCCTTTGGCTTTTTTTGACGAAAAAATAAGATCGGTCATTTCTTCTTTAGTCATTTTGTATCCTCTATTAAATGCAATATTTAGTGTATGTACTGTATAAGGAAGAGATATAAAATCAGAGATATTGGCCGCTCACTTATTTTCGATGCCATAGAAGCTTTCTACCAACGAGCGGAAAACCAGAACAGAGACATTAAAAACGAACACCTACGCGGCTAGTGCTAGGCAGGTTCTCCAGTTCTGTTGAAGAAATAAGCACTAAGCATCCCCAGAGCAACCCAAAAAACAGCATTGGTTATTAGTGAAGTAAATATAAATGCACTTCTAAGGTCTTCAGGGGCTAAACCACCATGAACTTCTGGTTGTGGCGCACCGAATAAGTGTGGCAGAACAATTAATGCTGCTCCAAACAACTTCTGATAACTAACGGGTCGAAAAGCAATAATCCAAAGCCCCGTCGCTGTAGCAATAACAGTTAGCACCCACCAAATTTGCCGCACTCCCAGATCCGCTGCAACATCACCTGGGAGTTCTGGCGGTAAACCAAGCGCAGGAGCTAGATGGAATGCGGCAAAACCGGCAAGCCCCCACAACATACCGCTGCGCCAGGTAATGGAACGGCGTAGTGCATAACATGCAGTCAACAGTAATCCAAACCCTATACCAACAATTATGCTATTCATTGCAGTGTAAAAAGTACGCTCGACACCATCGCCTGGTGCCCAGGCTTCTTCACCTTGATGATCATGTCCACCATGATCGTGACCACCCGTTTCATAGGTTTCTGCTTCCAGGATTATTGGAACCACCGTGAAGTGTTGTATTCCCGCAAGAAACACACCCGCAATCACGCCAGCAAGTAACGCAACGAGAAATATCCGATTAAAGATTTTCATCGCTTATGCTTTTAATGGCAAGGAAAAGACAGTCCGTGGCGAACATCATGCGCTGCATTGTGAAGGACTTCTGATCCAGCAAAACCCACAGCACCAATTAGAAGTGTACCCACGACTACTGCTGCCGTGACGGCATACACAGTTGCCCACGGCACGGTGCCGGTTTTAAGCTGAACTAACAGGCTTGCTGTTTCATTAACTGTACTCATTTCTATTTCTCCTATGAGCTAACTTTATTTAACTGATATTTGTCATTACTTTGTGAAATACTTAATTAACATCGCAGAAAATCATCATGCACGCTATACATATAAGCATTCCATAAATAACTAATAAACTTAATTTATGAGCCACTCAACTAACCTTGCGTCACAGTATATGTAATCGATATGTTACCAGTCCAACACTTTGTTATTATCAGTCTCATAGGTATTAGTTATGAATCGAGGGGTCAGTTTCCGCATTGATTTGAATGCTTTTTCGCTATCGCAGAATACAGCAACTATACACAGACGAACCATACAGTGGATTCTGTTCATGCACATAGGCCATAACCTGCGCGCACTCTCAACATAAATAATTTTTCACATCAAGGTTTAGAAGAGTTGGCATAGATGACACGTTTTCGCCCAACAAAAACTGCCAGACGAGCAGGACTACAACTGTAACTAATTAATCACAACCAGCTTTAGCCCATCCCTCACCGCTCAGACTAGCAGTCGTGCCTTAAAACTCGGTGGCTGTAGATCCATCTACTCGAGCCCTGGTTAACTTTATAGTTATCATTCTGATACAGATATCCGCCAATAAGCCAAACACCTCACCTATATTGGTTTATAAATATAATCACACTTGCAAAAAAACACCTTCTCAGAATTACCAAAGAGTAACACTCTTTAGAAAATAGCCTGTGATACCAATATTTTCGTACAAACCAGTTTCTTTCCTCTTACAGTGAGCACGATGGGAGACAACAACCAAATTATCAGTTGCTATAAAGATCACATTCATCTGGATGATAACCATTTATCACGGAAATCAGCACCAATTATATATAAGCATGGAATAAGAAAAAGTACATAAATGATCGAGCTAACCATACCGCCAACACTGGGAATTGCAATTGGTTTAGTTATGTCCATTCCTGACCCTGTTGCCAGGATAATTGGTATTAAGCCCAACACTGTTGTTGCAACTGTCATCAACTTAGGTCGCAAACGTGAGACCGAACCATTAATGACTGCATCCATGTATGATTCATTTTCTGTCTTATTCTGTAATGCATCACGTATAAACTCAACCATCAAAATACCGGTTTGAAGGGCAATTGCCAAAACTGCTATATAACCAATAATAACTGCGGTTGTTAATGGATAGCCTTGCCACCATTGTATAACAACACCGCCTATCAGCGCGAACGGTGCCGATAACAAAATAAGAAGACTCTCCGCTACAGACTTAAACGCCAACAGTAGCAATCCAAACATGATTAACAATGATATCGGCACAATCCATAACAGTCGGGCTTGCGCTTGTTCAGCATATTGATAAGCGCCTGTCCATTCTAATGAGTAGCCTTCAGGTAATTTCAAGTTATCAGACAAATAGTTTTTTGCATTGATCACATAATTAACCGCAGTAATTTCATCTAGATCAATATAAATATATCCTGCTAATTGACCATTATCATTACGTATCATCTCTGGCATTTTTCGTGGTCGAACATTTGCAATTGAGTTTAGCGGCACCGCTCTGCCATCTGATGTTATCACTGGTAAGTTTTTTACTTTTTCAAGTGTGTCTATATATTCGGGTGAATACTGCATGCTGAATGGGACATATGTTAAATCATCGCGTTTGATATTCAGGATGTTTTCACCACCAAGAGCATAGCGCACAGTTAACATTGCTTCATCCACTGTAACAGCCTGTTTTGCAAGCCGTGATAGATCATATTGAACATCAACATAATAACCTTCTGATATCCGCTCAGCAATAATCGATGCAGTACCAGGGAGTTGTTGCAATAAAGACTCGATTTTTTTTGATATTTTTTCTATTTCTAAAATATCTACGCCTTTCACTTTAATCCCAACGGGTGTTTGAATCCCGGTGTCTTGCATCAGAACTCTCCCGACAATGGGTTGAGTCCAACTATTAATAAAACCGACAATTTTTAGTGCAGCATCCATTTCAGTGATGAGTTTTTTCTTGGTCATCCCGGAACGCCATTGTGATTTCGGCTTTAATAAAATGGTTGTTTCGATCATAGTCATAGGCGCAGGATCCGTTGCTGTATCAGCTCGTCCTAACTTGCCGAACACTCTTTCAACTTCCGGAAACGCTTTAAGTTTTTTATCAATTTTCTGCAAAATCCAACCCGCCTCACGAACAGGAATCCCAGGCAAAGTTGTTGGCATATACAGTATTGAGCCTTCCTCCATTTCTGGCATATAGTCTTTTTGAAAACGGTTCATTTGTACAACAGATAAAATAAACACAACAATACTGATACCAACAAACAAATAACGATAATAAATTATGGCGCGTAACAAGCGGCAGTATCCCCGCACTAGCAGGCTTTCCTTCTTTACAATACCCGCTGGTGCTAATCGACCTTCCGTTCCAGAAAATATCCAGGTAATAAGAATCGGGAGTAAAACAAGTGTCAGTAGAGTTGAAAAACCCATCGCAAATGTTTTACTAAAGGCCAGGGGATCAAATAATCTGCCTTCACGCTCCTCAAGAAAGAATACTGGTAAAAAGGAAGCCAGGATAATTAATAACGAAAATAGTAATGGTCGCATCATTCTTGATGTTGCGGAAATAATAATTTCACTTTTATCGCGATAAGACAGCGCTCCATCTTTTTTCTTCTTTGCTAGCTCAGTTGTGCAATTTTCAACGATAACAATAGTGGCGTCTGCCATTTCACCAATGGCAATAGCTAACCCAGCCAATGAAAGTAGATTTATTGTTTGGCCAATAAATGATAAGGACATAACTGTGTATAAACAACCAAGCAAAATAACAACAACAGATGCAACAGCCGCACGGCCATTTCGTAATGCCCAGACAATAACCAATATTACAACCAGTAACTCATAAACCAATGCGGTCGAGAAGTTTTTGAGGGTCGCCCAGATTAAAGAAGAACGGTCATACGTTGCGACTATCTCAACCCCATCAGGCAAGCTAAGTTGAATCTTTTTTAATTTCTGTTTTAACTCCTGACTAACGGAGACAACATTCTGTTCTTGCTCCATAATAACGATGGCGCCAACAACTTCACCGTTACCATCTAAGTCTGCAATACCACGCCGAATATCGTAATCTACCTGTAGATAGCCAATATCTTTTAGCAATACTGCTTGCCCTTCTTTTGAACGGCCAACAACTAGATACTCTATTGAATCCAGATCATCAGTGTTCACGGTAGCTCGCAAATGATAATCACGATTCGTTAGTTCGATAGTTCGCCCGCCTACTTGTTGAAAGGTGTTTTTTAATGATGTTACAAGTTGACGTAATGTGATACCGGTCTGCTCGAGTAACGGTGGGAAAATCTTTAGCACGATCTGTCGCTCCAAACCCCCTACGGTAGCAACCTCAGCTATCCCCGTTACTGTTTGCAACTGTGGCTTGATCTGTGATTCATTTAGTAATCGTAACTCACGTAGATCACGTATTTTATTTTTATCAACCAAAGCATATTGATAGATCCAGCCCATACTGCTTGCATTGGGCGCAAGAATAACGCTTGCATCATCAGGAAGCTGGTAACGTATAGCATTGATTCGATCCTGAATGACTTGTCGTAACTGTTCGCGCTTATTCTCATCTTCGAGAATAATATAAATAAAAGAAAAGCCCAGGTTCGAGGTTGCCCGGATACTCTTAATATCAGGCAAACCCAGCAATGCTTGAACAAGTGGTTTTGTTACTTCATTTTCTATCAACTCGGGGCTACGAGCCCACTTAACATAAATAATAATTTGAGCATCAGAAATATCGGGGATGGCATCGAGTGGCGCAGACCGTATCGAATACACACCATAGACTGTCGCAACCGTTATTAGAAATAATACCGGTACTTTGAAACGAATAACGGCTCTAATGATTGTGGTGAGCAAGGCCCATCCCAGCTTGCTTTGCTTTATTCAACTTATAGTCTGCGTCAATAAAAAAACTACCGAAGGTCACTACTTCATCACCGTCATCTAATCCTTGAAGTATCTGCGTATACAATTCACCTTTTATACCGGTGCGTATAATTTGTGGAACATAATGCCCTTTATGATGTTGTACATATGCAATCTGATGATCGGCTTCTTCAATAATTGCTTCATTTGGTATAGATAAATATTCTCCACGATGAGCAATAATCTCCATTACATATCGCTGCTCTGTTCCAAATGCCTCCCTTGGTAGTAAGGCAACAATGCGAACACATCCGTTGTCTTGTGAAACTTCTGCAACCCGCGATTGGTATATTGATGATTTTGAACTGGGCGGAAAAGCACGCACACGTTGGCCGATTATTATTAAATTAGCTTCCGGCGTGCAAACCATTGCTGTAAGTTTCTTTTTTAAAACGTCAATATTAGCTGCCGTCCTCACCCATGTTTGTAATACTTGCTTTTCAGTTTTTACAACAGTCAGGGTTAATTCTATTGCCTGCGCTGCAGATACTGAGGCGTCATGCTTTGCACGCGTATAGTCACGGACTCCTTGAGCATTAACAAAACCAACAAACAATAGTGATAACACTATCCCTAAAATACTTTGATGAAGGCAGTAGCTAACCATTCTTAATGGCAATAATTATCTTTACTGTCCAATATGTGCGTGCCCCAGGGATACAGGCCTACATTGGCAACCCGCGTTACCTTTTCAGTTTTACCTTCAATTATATAAACCGAGTGATCTGTTGAACTCGCAAGATATATCTTCTCTCCCGCAGTATCCGTTGTGGCCGTCTCAATTTGTAGATTGGCACCAATCTTAATCCGACCCGCAGCGGTTAAGTTAGTCATGTCATATACGTACACAAAGCCAGTAGTCGAACTGATAACAAAAGCTTTATCAGCAGAAAAGTTAATACCCATCATTTCAGGGCCTGATTCAAGCGTCGCAACAACTTTATTCTCTTTGGTACTGATTATAGAAATTGTTTCATCGCCATTATTCGCAACCACAGCATATCGACCATCATGATTCATATAAGCACGCCAGGGGTCGGCTCCAACTCTAATCTTTTTGATTACACGATCTTCGCGCGTATCGATAACACTAACAATACCTAAATCGCCATCTGCAGCATATAGATAACGACCATCATTACTAATACTCGCATTCGATATACCTTTAATATCTCCCAGGTATCTTTCAGGGTCTAATGATGCGATGCCGGGCACAATTCCAACATGAATTTTCTTTAATAGCGCATGGCGAGTAACATCAATCACCCCGACCCAATGTGCACCATAATTACCCACATAAGCTTTTGTACCGTCCGGTGTAAATGTAATATTAAGTGGCTCAGCAAATCCACGGATACGCTTTATTTCCTTCATTGAAACCATATCAATCACTGAAACAGAATCACCATCAGGATTTCCCTGATAGTAATACCGCCCATCTGGTGAGAAAGCCAAATGTTCAGGCGCAAAATCAACAGGAATTTTTTTTACCAAAGTTAATGTTGCCACATCAATTATGTAAGCTTTATTGGCACGCGTACCACCAGTTACCACCCAACGACCATCGGGCGACATCATTGCCATATGTGGGTTTACATTATTACCTAGAAAGACACTACCAATTATTTTACTGGTTTTAATGTCCATAAAAGCTATATCGTTAGAATCGCGGTTTACAATGACAACAACCGACGTGGGGTCTTTTATCTTAATTTCTTTATTGGTTTCTTTTGCAATAACCGAGCCAGGCAAGATAATTCCTAAGAATATAATCACAAATAAATTTAAAAATAATTTCATATTATAACCCCTTAATTAGAAACTAGCCTGTAGGCGTGCACCAGGAACCAGATAATTTACTTTTTCGGTACCAGCTAGCTCTTCTGTCAGATATGTAAGATGGAATGAGAGCTGTAACTTGTCAGCAATTCTCAAATTGTAATAACTTTCAAGTAGATTTTCTTCATCGCTTAAACCCTGGTCTGCTTTCGAATAACCAACCCCCCAGGTGTCTTCGGGGTTAAAGCCTAAACCCGCACTAAATTGCAAGCCTGCACTGTAAAACTTATCTCGTTCATCACCTGCAATTGCTTCAGCAGAACCAAAACGACTAAAAAAAGTAATAGCTGATGTTAGTTTCTGATCAAGACTAATACCGTAAGCGCTTAAGTCACCGTTTGTGTTATCCCGTCGATACCATGCGCGATAATTTCCTTCACCCGCACTAAATGGGTTACCTTTGTAGTCAATTTCATATAACTGGTACAAGGAATCAGATAAACTCGTTGCCTGACTATTGCTTTGTTGATAACCCACTCTAAATACGAAGGATGATTTTGTGTCATAAACAAAAGCCACACCTGCACCATTTTCTGATAAACCCAATGCAGGGTTATTTACCAACGCATCACTTAAGAACTGGGATGTCTCGTCGTTTGCTACAGCATTTAAATCAAAGTAATTTGTTAAATCGAGATGGCCCAATGTAAGCGTCAACTGCTGCTCTAAAAGCTCAGTCATCAACCAGGCTTCACGTAGATTAAGATCGTTTTGATTAACCAAACGAGCAGAATAACCATTAACAGAAGTAATACCATCAATATCGGCATCGGGTTGCGTACCACTCAAACCAACAATATTTGCAAAAAATACCGTATATTTGGCGATACCTGCAGTAAAAAATAAATCCGCAGAAGCCAGTTGATAGGCATTGCCGTCTGCAGGCTTTTTAGCACCTGATGTTTGTTGTACCCCTTGAATTATAATCGCCGCATCCACACCCAATTGAACATTTTTATTTTTTGCATCATCTAAAGCCTCTCCAATTTTTTCATTAATTGTTTGACGACGATAAACACGCTCTCTTTGATAAGTTACTATTTTTTTAGTGCCAGTAACTTGTTCAGGGTGCTCAACCCCCTTATCATCAACATACACTTCAACCTTTTTAACCATTGTTTCTGGGTCAGAAAGAACCGTCGTTGTTTCCAATTCGGTAATTCTTTTTTCAAGTCCTTCAATTTTTTTCAATAGTTGCTCAGTCTTGTCTTGCGCATGAGCAGAGAATGGAATACTGAGCGATACAAAAAAAGATAATAATAATAAATATCGTACTACTGGTTGCAAATATAACATTAGGTCATAAATATAATTTATGGCTGACTTTACATAGGCCATACATTTCCTCCTAAGTAAACACTAAATAATGTCGAACAAGGTTCGTCTTACATATTTAGCTGCATCTGTGCTACTGCCGTTTTATGGGTTTAACGCTGTCACGCAATCTAATTGCTCAAAAAACTAAACGAAACCTATTATCAATACAAAGTGTTTTTTATTATCAAAACTATAGTATTTGACTATAATAAAACCTTCCATTATAATCATTTACTATAGTATGCTATAGTATGACTTTGTCTTTAATAGCCTTCATAGGAGTTAATCGTGAAACGAAGATTTATCTTCCCGCGTTCTCTTCAATATCTGATCGCTATAGCGGATTACGGAAGCTTTACACGGGCAGCCGAAGCCCTGTATGTCTCACAACCAACCTTGTCGCAGCAAATTAAGCAATTAGAGGAATCGTTGCAGACGCTGTTATTGGATCGAACCGGGCGGACAATACGATTGACCGATGCCGGTGAAATCTATTTACGCCATGCCCGTCGCGCCTGGATTGAAATGGATGTGGGAACACGTGCTATCAACGACACGCAAGACATGAGCCGCGGTTCGCTTCGTTTAGGATGGACCCCGATCACAGATCACCTGACTTGTTGCTTGCTGGAAAGTTTTAACAGTCGTTATCCCGGTATTAACTTGAGCACTTTGGAAATGCCACAGCACGAGATTAAGGACGCTGTAATCGAAGGCCGTATCGACGTTGGTATTGCTTTTACCGAACCTTTCTCGACTAAGAAACAAGCGGGTGAAATCGACACACGCATACTGTTTGAAGAAACGCTCTGCCTTGCCATCGGCAACGCTAACCCCCTTGCAGGTGGGCAGCAAAAGGAAATAAGCATACAGGAGTTCGCGCAAGAATCACTGGTGCTACTTAATAGCAATTTTGCGCTACGACTCCAAACAGACCAGTACTTCCTTAAACACGACATTTCGCCACGCATCTCGATCGAAACCAATTCACTCAGCGTGATCATAGAAATGATCCAGTTCGGCCCACTCGCCACTGTGCTTCCCAGCAGTATTGTTCGAACGCAGTGTGGGCTTTATTCGATTGCGCTGCAGCCAGAATTCCCCCGTAAGGCAGTCACACTGATCACTCGCACAGATGGTTATAAGAGTCCTGCCTGTATGGCCTTTTCGGAGATGGCATCGAAGTGGTCTACTCGTAGATTAAAAGGAATTCCCAGGCGGAAGTTAAGACCCTGTCCTCTCGCAGAGAGTGGTTATCAGGTCGAAAACCAGCAAACCAAAAAAAGATCCAAAATCAAGACCACGAATTCAAAAAAAGCGACTTAAAATAAAATATCTTGAAAAACACGCGTTAAATCAAACAAGCTTCACCTACTTTAGATCCGTCGAACGACACCAGGATTTTTTTGTCGACCGTGCTGGATGGTTGCTCACGTTACAACATCGGTTCGTGTCGGTGACAATACACAAAACATGGCTGGAACTAACTTAAGGGTACCTCTATTAATTAGGATTTTCGTTCGAGTTCAAGGCGGATGGATTTTGAGAACCGCAGTGTAGTTGCAATACATGAGGATCGCAGAAATTCATTCAACGCAGA
>QIHT01000217.1 GCA_003229115.1 Gammaproteobacteria bacterium
GCAAAACATAGCCCGGCTTACGATGTTCTCGCCAAAATCGAACAGGAAGTTATCGAGTTAATAAAAAAAGGCATGCAGTAAAGGGAACTTTTAACAGTGCACCGTTTCAAACACATCAGGCCAAATCGGCCTGATGAATTTATCACCAGGAGATAAAATAAGATGAAAAAATTGACAACTATTGCTGTGGGTACAGCATTTGCTGCAACCATGGCTTCAGGCGTTGCTAACGCTGTTGAAAATCCATTTGGCATGACCGAACTGGCAGGTGGTTACCATGTTGCCATGTCCTCAATGGAAGGGGCATGCGGCTCCAAAGATGGTGAGGGCAAATGCGGTGAAGGTAAAGCCAAAGATGGAAAATGTGGTGGCGACAAGGCTAAAAAGGACGGCAAATGTGGCGGTGACAAAGCCAAAAAAGACGGCAAATGTGGTGAGGGTAAGTGCGGCGGTAAATAAGTCCTTAATCCAACCATGAAAAAGCCGGCTGATGCCGGTTTTTTTGTGCCCGAAAATTCTATCTAAACAAGCTTAAAACCAGCAAAAAGGGCGAAATCAGGCTATATAAGGGTTGTAGTCTTTTTGTGAAATGTATCCCAAAGTTTTTATTATGGTCGGCCTATTCTGGTTGTGTGAAGTGTCGTCCATGGGTTATTGACTCCCCGGGAGGAGGCGCGAATGGCAGAAGCAGTTTCAGGGCAGAGAATCCTGATAGTCGAAGAATCGGCTACGCTGCGCTATATCCTGGGTAAATCGGCGCAAAAGCAGGGTTATGAGCTGCTGGCGGTTGATTCCTTTCAGTCTGCCATCGATACATTGCAACACGCATCACAAAATCTTTATGGCGCCATTATTGGCTGGCCTAACTACAAAAATCAGGCGGAATCCACTCAATTACTGGTGCTGCTTGATCGTGAACCCTACAGCGATCTGCCGGTCATCCTGCTTTCCAATGATGCCGAGATGGATATCCTCAACTGGACCAGTACACGCAAGCTATCTGCCATGGTGCCCTGGGAGAATTATCAGGAAGCGATTATTTCCCTGCAGGCCATGCTGGAACCCAAGGTGGCAAGGGAGGTGGAAGAAGCGCCTGTTCAATCACAATCTTCTTCGCCTATTCGTGTGCTGTTTGTTGATGACTCCAATAGCATTGTGGTTTATTACAGTCGGTTGTTAAAACGACACGGTTATGAAGTGGAAACGGCTCGTTCAGTGCAACAAGCCTATGAGTTAGCGCTTGAGAAACCCTTTGATATCGCCATTGTTGATTATTTTATGCCGGATGAAAATGGTTATGTGCTTTGCCAGAAGTTACGCGAGAACCCCCAGACAGAAAGTATACGTACAGCAGTTATTACCGGAACCTACCTGGATTCTGTGATTCGCGATTGCCTGCAAGCGGGTGCTGTTGAATGTATGTTTAAGAATGAGGCGGAAGAATTATTTATTGCCCGCGTATCATCAATGAGTCGCTTTATAGAAATTCAGCGTTCCATTGAAAAACAGCGAGAAAGTCTGGCTGCGATTCTTGAGTCTGTCGGTGAAGGCGTTTACGGCGTAGACAATGATGGCAAAATTACTTTTGTTAATCCTGCGACACTCAAGGTTTTAGGTATCAGCGATGGGCAGACCTTGCTGGATAAATATGCTCAGCAGTTTTTTCATTATCGTGATGAAAAATTAAGCACGGAAGAAGACCAGTTGCATCGTGCTTACGAAAGTGGTGAAGAATTACGTGGCTGGGAAACTAATTTTAAACATCAGTCAGGTAAGGCAATTCCTGTTGAATGTACTTTGTACCCCCTCATTATGAATGGCAGCAAGGAAGGTTCTGTGATTGCTTTCCGCGATATCTCTAATCAGAAAATGCTGGAAGAAAGATTGCGCTGGCAAGCGACGCATGACCATTTAACTGAAATTTACAACCGTCGTTATCTGGAGACGCAGCTTGAGGAAGAAATCCGTAGAGTGCAACGTAGCGGAATCCGAAGTGCGATCGTTTTTCTTGATCTGGATCGTTTTAAATATGTGAATGATACAGTGGGACATGATGTTGGCGACCAGTTATTAATCGATATTGGTCGCGTACTTACCAGGCAATTAAGAAGGCATGATGTTCTGGCTAGAATTGGTGGTGATGAGTTCGCCATTATTCTTAAAAACGTTGATGAAGCTCTGGCTGTGAATCTTGCTGACGCTTGCCGCGACGCGCTGGCAGGATTGCGTTTGCAACATGAAGATAAAAATTATCATGTACAGGCTAGCGTGGGTGTTGCCATGATGGAGCCCGATAGCCCAACCGCGGGTGATGTGCTGGCCGATGCGGACATTGCCTGCCATGTTGCAAAACGCCAGGGTCGTAACCAGACCTACCTGTACGAAAAAACTGATGACGATCGTAATGTGATGGGAACGGAGCTGGGTTGGTCGGAACGGATTCGCGATGCACTGGACAATAATGGTTTTGTATTACATTACCAGCCTATTCTGGATATGAGTAATGTGGAATTAGCCAACTTACCTGCCCAGGATGGTTTGCTTTGGCAGCAACACCTGCGTACCAATGCAGAAGTTTATGCATACGAGGTGCTGATTCGTATGTCTTCAGAAACAGATGAATTACATCTACCAACTTCATTTATACCTATAGCCGAACGATTTAATATGATGACAGAGGTTGATATGTGGGTTGTGGAGAATGCTTTGCAGGCCATGATTGCCACCGGTAGTCCAAAGGGGAAACTGAATCTTTCTGTGAATCTTTCAGGCAGCACGCTGGATAATGATGAGTCAGCGCAGCAGATCAAGGCATTGATTAAAAAGTATAACGTGCGGCCAGAATCATTGATTTTCGAGATCACCGAAACCAGTGCGATTGCTAATATGGATCAGGCTAAACGTTTTATGGCAGAGCTTGCCGAGATGGGTTGTCAATTTTCGCTGGATGATTTCGGTTCAGGTTTCTGTTCGTTTTCGCAGCTTAAAAATTTGCCGTCTGATTTCGTCAAGATTGATGGCCAGTTTGTCAAGAGTATGGCGCGTGGTTCTACCGACCGCGCCATTGTTACCGCAATGAATGATGTTGCGCATTCATTGTCGCGTTCAACGGTGGCTGAATTTGTTGAAAGCCCTGAAGTCATGCGTCTGCTGAAAATATGTGGCGTTGACAGGGTTCAGGGTAATTATATTTCAGCACCCCTCGAGCAATTACCGCATGGTAATGTGGTGAAGTTGCACACCCATCACAATAAACATAGAAGAGATTAGTTTTAAAGAGCTAACCAGTCTTTAGGTTGTAAATAAAAGTCGTACAATTCAGCTTCCGGCGTTCCTGGTTCAGGTTTCCAGTCATACTTAAAATGAACTACCGGTGGTAATGACATTAATATTGATTCTGTACGGCCCCCTGTCTGTAAGCCGAACAGTGTGCCTCTGTCGTAGACCAGGTTAAACTCAACATAGCGACCTCGACGGTAGAGCTGAAATTCGCGTTGAGCCTGTGTGTACGCCATATTTTTTCTACGTTGCACAATGGGGCGATAAGCGTCCAGGTAATGGTCGCCCACGCTGCGCATGAAAGCGAAACAGTCATCGAAGCCGTCTTCATTTAGATCGTCAAAAAACAAACCGCCAATGCCGCGTTGTTCGTTGCGGTGTTTGATGTAGAAATAGTCATCACACCATTTTTTATATTTCTCGTGGGAATCATTACCGAAATTTACGCAGGCTTTTTCGGCAATTTGATGCCAGTGTATGCAGTCTTGTTTGTTGCCGTAATAGGGTGTTAAGTCGAAACCGCCACCAAACCACCACACCGGGGCTTCACCCTGTTTGGTGGCAATAAAAAAACGCACATTGGCGTGTGAAGTCGGGATATTCGGGTTTTGCGGATGGATCACCAGAGAAACACCCATGGCTTCAAATTCCCGGCCTTCGAGTTCGGGTCGGTGGGCGGTTGCCGATGCGGGTAACTGCCCCCCCGTGACGTGAGAGAAATTAACCCCGGCTTGCTCAAAAACAGCGCCATTAGTTAGAACGCGTGTCAGGCCACCACCGCCGCTTTCTCTATTCCATTCATCAGTAATAAAATCGGTTTTACCGTCTTCGCTGGCAAGGCCATCGCAAATGTTGTTCTGAAGTGATAATAAATAGTCTTTAACCGCGTTAACGTCTGGATTGTCCATAGTTTGTGCCTTATGCGCGTAACAATGTATCGTTTTCCAGGATTCTTATTTTCGAGGGAACGCCGCTGTGTTTTTTATTCGTAATAAGTATTGCATGAACACGACCCTGAAAGTACCTGTGTGCCTGGAGTGTATTTAAAGCGGGTTTATTTTTACTGGGGTTCGCGCTTGATGATACCAGAGGATGCTGAAGCTGGTCGCATAGTTCTGAAATTACGGGATGTTGTGTTATGCGTATTGCCAGTGTTTGAGTATTACCGGTGAGCCAAAACGGCGTGCTCTCTTCTGCAGGTACGATCCAGCTGGTGGGTTCATCCGTTTGCTGGATTTTAACCCGGTCTTTCTGAAGAAGCTTTTTAATGTAGCCGTTGAAGTACTCGATTTTGTTTGCGATTAATATCAGGCCTTTATCAGGATCTCGTTGCTTGAGGGTGTTCAGGTAATCTATTGCACTGGCGTTCATTGGATCACAGCCGAGGCCGTAAACAGTATCTGTGGGATAAACGATAACGCCACCGTGTCGGATCTGGTGTGCAGCATGGCGGATGGCAAATAAACTTGCCATTAGTTACTTCTTTTTAGGCGCTGCTTTTTTCTTTACAGTTTTTTTCTTAGCCTTTTTCTTTTTGACTGTTTTCTTCTTAGCTGTTTTTTTCTTTACAGCTTTCTTTTTAACAACTTTTTTCTTAGCCGCCTTTTTGCCGAAGCGACCTCTACGTTCTGGTGCGGCTGCCAGTAGTGTTTCACATTCTTCCTGAGTCAGGTTTTTGGGTTCTTTGTCCTTGGGTATCTTGGCGTTTTTTGTACCGTCAGTAATGTATGGGCCGTAACGTCCGTTGAGCACTTCAATGTCCGTGCCTTCAAAACTCTTGATAAATTTATTAGCATCAAATTCTTTTTTCGCTGCAACCAGTTCCAGTGCCTGTTCCAGTTTGATGTTGTAGGGATCAATACCCTGATCCTGATAGGCTTTGTTGATGGAGACAAACTTGGCGTCGTATTTTACGTAAGGACCAAAGCGACCGTAATTGGTCGAGATTTTTTCACCATCCGGGGCTTCACCCAGTTCTCGTGGCAGAACGAACAAACTCAGGTAGTTATCCTCAGTCACATCGTTCATTTTCATGCCGGGTTTCAAACTGGCAAATTGCGGTTTTTCTTCGTCGTCTTTATCGCCGATTTGAACAAAGGGTCCGTAAGGCCCCATGCGCACACTGACAGGTTTGCTGGTTTTTTTGTCAGTACAGATATGTCGGGATTGAGCAACGTCTGCACGACTGACATTTTCTTCTTTGTCGTCAACCTGTTCTTTGAAGGGTTTCCAGAATTCCTTCATTAACGGTATCCATTCTCTTTCGCCTCGGGATATACGATCAAGTTCGTCTTCCAGGTTGGCAGTGAACTCGTAATCAACGTAACGACCAAAGTGTTCGGTTAAAAAACCGTTAACGATACGTCCGATATCTGTCGGCGTGAAGCGACGGCTTTCCAGTTCGGCGTAATTACGATTTACCAGCGTTGAAATAATACTGGCATAGGTAGAAGGTCGTCCAATGCCGTGTTCTTCCAGTGTTTTAACCAGACTGGCTTCGGTGAATCTTGGTGGTGGTTGTGTGAAATGTTGATCGCTGTCTATATCCTGTAACTGGATACTCTCGCCTTCATTCATTTCGGGCAGTAATTTATCTCTTTGTTCTTTTCTGCGGTCGTCATCAATGGTTTCGGTATAGGCTTTCATGAAACCGGGGTGTTTAATCGTTGAGCCGTTAGCGCGGAAAGTATTGCCTTCGCCGCAGTTGAAATCAACAGTGACGGTATCCAGTGTGGCGTGAATCATCTGGCATGCCATAGTGCGTTTCCAGATTAATTCATAGAGTGCAAACTGGTCAGGTTTTAAATATTGTTTTATTTCGTCAGGTAGATGTTTGACAGACGTCGGGCGTATTGCCTCATGCGCTTCCTGTGCATTTTTTGACTTGGTTTTATATACGCGTGGACTATCGGGCAAAAAATCATTGCCATACTTGTCTTTAATCAGCTGCTGAATTTCTGCCACGGCTTCATTGGCGAGACTCACGGAATCTGTCCGCATGTAGGTGATTAAACCTACCGGCTCACCACCAATGCTGATGCCTTCATAAAGGTTCTGTGCAGTGCGCATGGTGCGCTGTGCCGAGAAACGAAGTTTGCGTGCGGCTTCCTGTTGCATGGTTGAAGTGGTGAACGGTGCATTGGGATTGCGTCTGGTTTCTTTTTTCTTGACCGTGTCAACCAGTAGCTTGCCGTTGGCCTGTGCCAGTAGTGCTTTCCTTACAGATTCAGCGGTGACTTCATTGGGGAAACTGAACTTTGTTTCGACTTCTTCTTTATCGTCGTCTTTTTTGGCTTGCTTGTCGATTACCTTATCGCCAGCGTAGACAGTCAGGCGCGCAGCAAATTCCTGTTTGTCTTTTATAAGATCGGCTGCAATCGTCCAGTACTCAACTTCTTTGAATTCTTCTATCTCTATTTCGCGTTCAACAATCAGGCGCAGGGCAGGACTTTGCACACGCCCGGCTGATAAACCGCGTTGTACTTTTTTCCATAACAGTGGTGACAGGTTAAAGCCCACCAGGTAGTCCAGTGCGCGTCTTGCAAGGTAGGCATTGACCAGGTTATCTGATAATTTTCGTGGTGACGCAATGGCTTCCTGAATAGCGCGCTTGGTGACCTCGTTAAAGGCAACGCGTGACACTTTGACATTCTTGAGCAGTCCTTTTTCTTTAAGGTGCTCGTGCAAATGCCAGGAAATGGCTTCTCCTTCGCGGTCAAGGTCAGTTGCGAGATAGAGGTGATCGGCTTTCTTTAAAAACTTGATGATTTTGTCGACGTGTTTTTCGTTACGCTCAATCAACTGGTACTTCATTTCGAAGTTATGTTCGGTATCGATAGCACCTTCTTTGGGGACTAAATCACGTATGTGCCCGTAGGAAGCCAGAACTTTGAAGCCCTTGCCGAGATATTTTTCTATAGTTTTTGCTTTTGCCGGTGATTCAACAATAACAAGATTAGTGCTCATGCAGTTTATTTACGCTGGTTGATAGTTGAGGTTGATTACTGCATATAGTCGACGAATTCGTCGAATACCAGACTTTCCATCCATGCGAATGCATTTTCTTCACCGGGGTGGGTGTGCAATACAATCATCACAATCCATTTTAGCTGTTCCATATTGAGTGGGTGGTCGAGTGCAATGACGCGATCGAGCACGAGTTCACGTGTTAATGGTGTAAGAATATCGGACTGTTCAAGGTGCATGATAAAGCCGCGGCAGTCTTCATTGAGAATATCTTTTTCCTCTTCACTGAAAACGCGCACGCTGTTTTTTTGCAAGGGCGCAAAACCCCGATCATCGCGTATGCTTGCCAGTTCTTCCAGCCAGTCGAAAGCCAGGTCAATTTCTCGATCCTCAAAGCCCACTTCCTCGAGCCGAACCTGCATATGGTCGCGTTCGTCGATGACTTCGTTTTCATCACCAAGATACTGTTCAAAAAGGAACATCAAAACATCTACCACGGATTGTTTGATCACCATGTTGTTTATTACCCACCTGTTATATAGATGATAGTTCTATTAAGCGGCCTATTTGATACGAGAGTACAGACCGCTTTCGCTAACAATGCTGCCTTCGAGCTCCATAATCAATAGCATGGAAGCAATTTCAGCAGCTGAAAAACCACTGCGATTGACAAGTTCATCAATGGCGACGGGTTCAAATTGGAGGCATTTGAGCAGTTTTTGGTGATCCGGGTCAAGTGCTGGCTCATTTTTGGTTTCATTTGTGTTGCTGAGAGGGGAAATAGTCGGGCTGGTCAGGTGGGGCAGGAGCTCCTCCAGAATGTCTTCGGCGGTCTCAACCAGCTTGGCACCCTGACGTATCAGCTGGTGGCAGCCGCGCGCCAGCGGGTTATGTATAGAGCCGGGAATAGCGAAAACTTCACGTCCCTGCTCCAGTGCATGTTTCGAGGTAATCAGCGAGCCGCTTCTGAGTGCGGCTTCGACCACCAGTGTGCCCAGAGAGATGCCGCTGATAATCCGGTTACGTCGTGGAAACAGACCCCGGTGGGGCGCTGTACCAATCATCGCTTCTGAAATGACGGCGCCATGCTGAGTTACCTCTTCTGCCAGGGTTTTATGCGCAGCCGGGTAGACGATATCCAGCCCGTGAGCAAGAACGGCAACAGTGCCGGCAATGCCCTGTAGTGCTCCCTGATGGCTGGCACCGTCAATGCCCCTGGCGAGACCACTGGTGATGGTGATACCAGCGTTGGACAGGTGTTTGGCGAAGTCATGGGCGGTTCTTTTGCCGGCTGCAGTTGGTGTTCGGCTGCCGACGATAGCTAATTGGGGTTGCTGCAGATAATCCGGGTCACCTCTCACATACAGTACGAGGGGAGCATCGATGGCGGTTTTTAATTGTGGGGGATATCGAGGGTCGTGGTAGCTAATGATATGGTGGTTATCATTACTGGCAAGCCATTCGATATCGGCTCGCACCACCTCGCTATCAGCACTTTGCATGGCGGAAATAGCTTTTGTTTTGAGTCCGAATTGTTTCAGTTTCGAAGGGTTTGTGTTGAGGATGGCGCCCGGATCACCACACTCATTTAATAGTGTATGGCTGGTCGTAACGGTCAGGCCGGGGGTGCGTAGCAGGTTCAGCCAGCTTTCGAGCTCATTCATCATCCTTGATATTGTAACGCCAGATTTACGGTGGTGTTATAACAATGTCATGTTTGTGTATAACGCGTTTGGACTCCAGTATCAGGCCATAACTGACTTGATCAAAAGTATCGAATATCATCATCAGGCCGCTGCGCTCATCAGGCAGTTTGATCTCACTCCAGATTTTTCTGGAATATCGATCGTCGATAGTTGCACCTTCTCTACGCGTTTCCAGCAGATGGCCAACTTCCACGCCATCACGGTTACCACGATTGATTACGGCCACCTGATATTTAGCGATGCCGAACAGGGCGTCAAACAGGGAAATAATCTGACCTTCGATAACCCTGTCGGGTACCCGGGGGAAATACATATTGTTAACCTTGCTCTTGTCCTGCGCCAGCAGTCGATCGCCGATGAGGACTTCTCGTTCGGTAACAGTGAGCGTGCCAGAGGCTGTCTCGCCGTAATTGGTGATATGTGCTTCTCCAGCGTAAATAGCTTCGTAGCCGAGTATTTCATCGGATTCCGGATCAATCAGTACTTCTCCGGGGCGGAACACCGTAAAGCGAACACGTTCCTTATCAATTTCACCACGGATATAAATTCTGTCGCCATCGCCTAATATCAGGCGTTCATCATCACTTGCAACGATGTAGGGCGCTTCTTCCAGCTCCTTCTTGGTGACGACACGGGGTTTGGTAATGAACTGTCGAATAGCGTCACCCGGGATAGTGGCGATGTTCGCATCGAGACCTTCCCGGCGAATGGTGGGGCCCAGTTTCTTGATGGGCAGCGGGCCATCCGCACTGTCTACGCTATGCGTGGGTTTAGTCAGCGTCATTTGTGGTTGTCCATCGACATAAATCAGCGTCAGAATATCGCCTGGATAAATCAGGTGCGGGTTTTCAACTTGCTGATTTCTAGACCATATTTCTGGCCAGTACCAGGGGTCTTGCAGGAACATGCTGGAAATATCCCACAGCGTGTCGCCCTCTCTTACCGTGTATTTTCTTGGGTGGCTTTGTTTGACCTTGATCGCACTCTGTTTTTGTTGAGAAGCATCGTTTTGAGCTGAAGTCGGGGTCTCGTAATCGGTGATAGAGACGGGTTCTTGCTCTGATTGTGTAGACGTGCCCGTGCTACGATCGGGGCTGGAAGAGCAGGCAAACAAGCCTGATACGAGTAAAAAGGTTACAATTGACGTTCTAATAAGGGCGACGGATGGTTTCATTTTTATTATATTTCCCGGAATATTCCCTAAGATTATCCGTTATTTTCAATAGTTTAGCTGCTAAACTTCGTTTTCTTAAGTAAGTTTCACATGATTGTAGCAGAAATCCCGCGACACGCATTTATCTGAACAAATTAAAGTATGGCTTTACTCGATATATTGCATTACCCCGATAAACGCCTACGTACAGTGGCTAAGCCCGTGGAGCAGGTCAATGAGAGCATTCGGCAACTGGTGAATGATATGTTCGAGACCATGTACGTAGCCCCCGGAATTGGTCTGGCGGCCACCCAGGTCGATGTGCATCAACGGGTCATTGTTATCGATATCAGTGAGGATAAAACGCAGCCTTTGTGCCTGATAAATCCTGAGATCATTAAAAGCGACGGTATCGAGGAATGTGAAGAGGGCTGTTTGTCCGTGCCTGAGATATACGAAACGGTGCAGCGCGCCGAGACAGTGACGGTCAGGGCTTTGAACCAGGAGGGTGAGGAATTCATGCTGGATGCCGGTGACTTGCTCGCGGTATGTATCCAACATGAAATGGATCATCTGGTTGGCAAGTTGTTTGTCGATTACCTGTCGCCGCTCAAACAGCAACGTCTTAAGAAAAAAATATTAAAGGATCGGCGCCTGGCGTCGGTACTTTAGGGAAGCTCTGATTAATTCGTCCATGAATTATCAGAGCACGAAAAAGATAAAATGTGATTTTATCTTTTTCTTCATTTTCAATGGCTTATCAGCTACTAAAAATGGCAGCACGTCCATGTGCTGCGGAGACTTTGAATTAATCAAAGTCTCCTTAGTGCTAAACCCGGGAGAAAACAGTGACTGACTCTATTCGAATAGTGTATGCGGGCACGCCTGATTTCTCGGTACTGGCACTCTCCGCGCTGATACGCTCCAGGCACGAAATGGTTGCCGTTTATACCCAGCCTGACAGGCCCGCCGGGCGTGGTCGTGAACCCCGGCCTTCGCCGGTTAAGTTAATAGCAAAGGAACATGGCATACCGGTGTTTCAGCCGGAATCTTTCAAAGATCTGCATGCGCAGCAGCAGTTAAGTGAACTCAAGCCCGACCTGATGATTGTCACCGCCTATGGCTTGTTACTGCCGCAGGCTGTGCTGGATATTCCTCGACTCGGTTGTATCAATATTCATGCTTCCCTGTTGCCTCGCTGGCGCGGTGCCGCTCCTATACAAAGAGCCATTCTGGCAGGTGATACGAGTACCGGCATTACGATTATGCAAATGGATTACGGGCTGGATACGGGAGGCATGCTGGCGAAAGCCGAGTGCATGATTAAGCAGGATGATACCGCTTCATCTTTGCATGATCGTCTTATGACCCTGGGCGCAGAAACTTTAATGTCCATGCTGCCGGCTTTGGTGGCAGGCGAAACAAAGGCTGAAGTACAGGATGAAAACCTGACGACGTATGCCGACAAATTAAGTAAACGCGAAGCCGAGATTGACTGGTCGCAAGCTGCCCGGCAACTGGAAAGAAATGTGCGTGCCTATAATGCATGGCCAGTAGCATTCACCGGCTGGCTGAAAAAAGGCAAAACAGAAACTCTGCGTGTGTGGAAATCTGTGGTGATAGAGGGTAGTAGTACGCAACCACCGGGTACAGTCACCAATTCAGGGCGTGAGGGTATTGATGTTGCTACCGGTAAGGGCATACTCAGGTTGCTCGAAGTCCAACCCGAGGGAAAAAAACCTATGTTGGCGACAGCTTTTGCTAATGCTCATGATTTGAGTGGCCAGGTTTTGGGTACGTAGTGAAACCAGACGCTAAGATAAAGTCAAAACAGAGGTCTGAAACATCTCGTTCGATTGCGTTAAAAATCCTTCAAAAAGTATTTCAGGGGCGTTCACTGGCTTCAGCTAAAGCGCAGGCGGATGTTCTGGAAAGTCGTGAGCGGGCGTTCGCCATGGAGCTGGTACAGGGCGTGTTGCGCTGGCGCTGGAAACTGGAGTTCCTGTTAAGCCAGTTAATGAAAAAACCGCTGCGCTCGAAAGAACAGGAAATAAAATTGCTTTTGTTGCTGTCGCTGTACGAACTCATGGAATTAAGTACGCCCGAGTACGCCGTGGTTAACGAAACCGTGTTATTAGGCAAAAATCTGGGTAAATCATGGGCGAGTGGTCTGGTGAATGGTGTGTTGCGTTCATTCATTCGCGACAGGCAGACATTGTTGAGCTCTGCTCTGGATGATGTTGCTAACTACTCACACCCCGAGTGGGTCATTAATTTACTGCGCAAAGACTGGCCTGAATATTGGCAGAAAATTTTGCAGGCTAATAATCAGCGCCCGCCTTTATGGTTGCGCGTTAATCGTATTCAACAACAGACACAAGCCTATAAAAAACTTCTGGATGAAAAGGGGTTTAACGCCATCACTCACCCTTTCGCAAGCAGCGCAATAAAACTTGAGCGAAGTGTTGATGTCTTTTCACTGCCGGGTTTTGAGCAGGGCATGGTGTCGGTTCAGGATGCTGGCGCGCAACTGGCGGCAGACTTGCTTGATGTTCAAGCTGGGCAAAGCGTGCTTGATTTGTGCGCAGCACCGGGTGGCAAAACCTGTCACCTTATCGAGACTGAACCCGAATTAAAAAAACTGGTGGCTGTTGAACTGGAAGAACAGCGCATGCAAAGAGTGACAGAGAATCTTGAGCGCTTACAACTTGATGCCGAGTTGATCGTGGCGGATGCCAGTGAGCCTTCAGGCTGGTGGGATGGTGAGTTGTTCGACCGTATTCTGGTGGATGCCCCGTGTTCTGCCAGTGGTGTCATACGACGTCACCCGGACATAAAGAGCTTGCGAAGAGAAGACGATCTGACATCACTGGCGCAAATTCAGCAGAAAATTCTTCAACAGGCCTGGTCGATGTTAGCGCCTGACGGCTTGCTTTTATATGTCACCTGTTCGGTGTTCAGGCAGGAGAATGAAGCACAGATAAGAAAGTTATTGAGTGAGCACGATAATGCTGGTGAAGTGGTTATCGATGCGTCATGGGGTATGGCCTGTGAATATGGCCGCCAGCTACTGCCGGGCGAAGAGGATAGTGATGGGTTTTATTTTGCCTGCGTGCGCAAAGTTCTGTCATGAAGGCGCTGTTTGGATGGCTCGCTGTAAACGCAGAGGCCGCAGAGACGCAGAGGACAACTAAAAAATTGTCATTGCGAGCGGTAGCGCGGCAATCTTTATTAGTTCGTGTAATTATTGTAGATTGCCGCGCTACCGCTCGCAATGACGAATAAAGTCAAACGTTATCCAACTTAAAATTTCCCCCCGCGCCCTCTGCGTTAAAAGCAAAAATGCGTGGAAGTGCGAGTGTGTAGGTTGGGTTAGGCGTTTTTTGCCGTAACCCAACATTTTTAAATACGGGGCTATGTTGGGTTACGCTTTGCTAACCCAACCTACGGCGGTTTTTCTCTGTGCTTAAATGCTGAATTATTGAAACGAAGAGCGTAAACTTCGCGCCATATCCAGTGAGCGATTTTATTTAATACGCGTATGAAAATTCTGATACTAGGAGCGGGACAGGTCGGTTCTTCGGTTGCTTCCAACCTGGCCTCTGAAGCCAATGATATTACTTTGGTGGATGTAGAAAGCGACATTCTGGACGATTTGCGGGATCGTCTGGATATTCAGACAGTCGCCGGCCCGGCTTCGCATCCTAACGTGCTCAAACGGGCAGGCATCGAAGACGCTGATATGCTGATTGCTGTGACTAACAGCGATGAAACCAACATGACAGCCTGCCAGGTTGCACACACCCTGTTCCATACACCGACAAAAATAGCGCGAGTGCGATCTGCATCCTATCTTAAGCACCGTGAACTATTCAGCCCGCAAGCTGTACCCGTTGATGTGCTGATTAGCCCCGAACAAATTATTTCCAGTTATGTGCATCGATTGATTGAATACCCGGGAGCATTACAGGTGCTGGATTTTGCTGGTGGCAAGGTGCAGTTGGTGGGTATCAAAGCGTACTACGGTGGCCCTCTGGTGGGGCATGAAATTAGCGCCTTGCGAGATCATGTGCCCGGCATCGATACACGGGTGGCGGCAATCTACCGGCGTGGGCAGGGTATGGTGCCCAGCGGTGACCGCGTGATTGAAGCCGACGATGAGGTTTTCTTTATTGCAGCGAGAAAAGATATACGCAAAGTAATGTCTGAATTGCGCAAGCTGGATAAACCTTTTCGACGCATCATGCTTGCCGGTGGTGGCAACATAGGTAAACGATTGGCAGAAACGCTGGAGAAAAAATACCAGGTCAAATTACTGGAGAGAAACCCTTCCAGAGCCAAATTTTTATCCGAGGAACTCAATAAAACCATCGTTTTACTGGGCGACTCTGCAGATGAAGATCTTTTGCTGGAAGAAAATATTGACCAGATGGATGTTTTTTGTGCGCTCACTAATGATGACGAAGCCAATATTCTTTCCTCCATGCTGGCCAAGCGTCTGGGTGCGCGAAAAGTTATGTCGTTAATTAATCGCCCGGCTTATGTGGATTTAATGGAAAGCCACGAATCGATTGATGTCGCTATTTCACCGCAGCAAGTGACGATTGGTGAGTTGCTCACCCATGTGCGTCGTGGTGATGTGGTGGCGGTGCATGCCCTGCGTCGTGGTGCTGCTGAAGCGATTGAAGCGATTGCGCACGGCGATAGTAAAACCTCTAAAGTGGTTGGCCGCCAGATAGACCAGGTGCAATTACCTGAAGGCACCACCATTGGAGCTATAGTTCGCGGTGATGAAGTAATGATGGCGCACCACGATATTGTGATACAGGCAGAAGATCATTTGATTCTATTTTTACTCGACAAGAAAAAGATTCCAGCGGTCGAAAAATTATTCCAGGTCGGCGTGACCTTTATGTAAGCCAGCGTATTTATGCACACTGCCCTTATTCAAAGACTGGTCGGCTTATTGCTGATGTTATTTAGCATCACTTTGTTACCTCCTATCGTTATAGATATTCTTTACCAGGAAGATGCTGGCGAGGCATTTTTTTATAGTTATCTCTTACTGGTCGTGCTTGGTTTTGTTTTATATTTCCCGGTAAAAAATGCCCGAGGTGACCTACGTCTGCGTGACGGTTTTGTTGTTGTGGTCATGTTCTGGTTAGTGCTTGGTTTGGCGGGTGCATTACCGTTCGTTTTGTATACGCCTTTATCGATTGGCTTTACCGATGCCGCTTTTGAGTCGATTTCTGGCTTAACGACCACGGGTGCTACCGTGCTGACGGGTCTCGATGATTTACCCCACAGTATTTTGTTCTACCGCCAACTACTGCAGTGGTTGGGTGGTATGGGTATCATCGTGCTTGCGGTTGCAGTGATGCCTATGTTGGGTATTGGTGGTATGCAGTTGTATCGTGCAGAAACACCGGGGCCGGTAAAAGATAATAAATTAACACCGCGTATCGCAGAAACGGCCAAGGCACTCTGGTATATCTACCTGGGTCTAACCATTGCCTGTTTTCTGGGTTACTGGTTGGCTGGCATGTCCTTGTTTGATGCGGTTGGCCATAGTTTTTCTACCGTAGCTATCGGTGGTTTTTCAACACATGATGCCAGCCTTGGTTACTTTGATAGCGCCGCGATAGAAGCGGTAGCGATTGTATTTATGTTTCTTGGCGGGGTCAATTTTGCATTGCATTTTGCTGTGATGCGACGTTTCAAGTTTATTAACTATGTTCGTGATGCAGAGTTTCGTATGTATGCCGCAGTGCTGGTTTTTATTTCAATAGCCAGTGTATTTTTTTTATATCAGCAGTCTATTATTCCTGAATTTACACGGGCAGTGCGAGAGGGAGTATTTCATGCGGTGTCGATAGCCACCACTGCAGGTTTTACCACCAGCGAATTTCACCTGTGGCCGGTGTTTGTGCCGGTGATGCTTTTGTTTGCCAGTTTTATCGGCGGTTGTGCAGGCTCAACCGGCGGTGGCATTAAAGCGATTCGTGTTCTGTTATTAATCAAACAGGGTCAACGCGAAATTACGCGATTAATTCACCCCAACGCACAGGTGGTTGTTAAGTTGGGCAGGCAACCCGTGTCTGATCGAGTCATTGATGCGGTGTGGGGATTTTTCGCGGCTTATGTTGCCCTGTTCGTTATCATGATGTTGTTATTGATGCTGACAGGCAATGACCAGATCACGGCTTTTTCTGCAGTGGCGGCCACCATCAATAATCTCGGGCCTGGCCTCGGCGAAGTGAGTGAAAATTACGCCAGCCTCGGTGATTTTGATAAATGGGTTTTGTGTTTCTCCATGCTACTGGGCAGGCTGGAAATATTTACTTTGCTGGTGTTATTTACGCCTGCCTTCTGGCGTAAATAGTGGCAGTGAATCGCCCGGTTAACAGTAACGTACCTGTATTTCGATTAGCTCTTTTGCATCCGCGTTACTGGCTTACATGGCTGGGGATTGGTTTTTTATTTGTGATTGCATGGTTGCCGGGATTTGTGACGGGGGCTTTAAGTGAAATATTAGGTGTTCATGTCGCGGCAAAAAACAAAAAGCGTTATCGCATTGCCAGAATTAACCTGAAGCTTTGTTACCCGGATAAAACGGAAACAGAAATCGAAGTGATGTTGCGAGCACATTTTATAGAACAGGTTCGCGCCATGTTGTATTACGCCAGGCTCTGGTTTTATCCGGCTTTTATGTTGCGCAGAATGATATTGGTAGAAGGATTCGATCAGATTGAAAATTTTCAGAGCGACAACCGAAACATTATTATTCTGTTATCACATAGCGTCGGACTGGATGTTGCCATCGCTTCGATTTCCATGCGTTATGGTGCCAATGGCCCGTATAAATCAATGCGCAATCCGGTATTCGACTGGATAATTGCGAATCGTCGAGCACGTTACGGCGGTACAATTTTTCCACGAGAAGACGGCCTGCGTCCAATGGTGCGAGCAACCCGAATGGGTGATCCACTGGTGTATCTGGCGGATGAAGACCTGGGCAGTGATCGTTCTGTTTTTATCCCTTTGTTTGGCATACAAAAAGCCACCATCCCTTTGCTGGGGCGTCTGGCAAAATCCTGCAAAGCGGTAGTGCTACCGTGCGTATGTTGTTATGACAAAAATATTAAAAAATATAAAACTACCTTGTTGCCGCCAATCGATAATATTATCGGTGATGATGTCAGCGATTCACTGGCGATGAACCAGGCCATCGAAAAAACCATCGCCGTGTGTCCTGCACAGTACTTCTGGTCTTTCCGTTTATTCCAGACTCGTCCACCCGGTGAGCAATCATTTTATGAATAAACCTGCTATTCAAGTCGAACCTTTGGTTAGTGGCGATATGAAAAAAATCAGCAAACACCTACGTCATCGCGTGGGTGAGGCTATCGCCCAATACAACATGATCGAGCAGGGTGATCGCGTCATGGTGTGCATGTCGGGTGGCAAAGACAGCTATGCCATGCTCGATATTCTGCTGGCGTTACAAAAGAAAGCACCGATTAGTTTTGAACTGGTGGCAGTGAATCTCGATCAGAAACAACCGGGTTTCCCCGAGCACGTATTACCTGAATATCTGGAGTCACTAGGTATTGAATACCATATCGTTGAAAAAGATACCTACAGCATTGTTAAAGACAAAATTCCCGAAGGTAAAACCACCTGTGGCTTATGCTCAAGATTACGTCGCGGCATACTTTATAATTTCGCTGATGAAATTGGTGCCACTAAAATTGCACTGGGGCACCATCGCGATGATATTGTTGAAACGCTTTTTCTGAATATGTTTTTTAATGGTCAGTTAAAAGCGATGCCACCTAAGTTGGTTAGTGATGACAAAAAACACGTTGTGATTCGGCCACTGGCATTGTGCAAAGAAGAGGAACTTCGTGAATATGCCGAGTTACGACAGTTCCCCATTATTCCGTGTAATCTTTGTGGTTCGCAGGAGCAGTTGCAGCGGCAGAATATTAAGCAGATGTTGCAATCATGGGAAGAGGAATATCCGGGTAGGGGGGATTTGATTATGAGGAGTTTGCAGAATGTGGTGGTTTCGCATTTAGCGGATAGGAAGTTGTTTGATTTTGGTGTTTCCTAGTTAGTCCGTCATTCCGGCATATTTGTAGCCGGGATCCAGCCCTTACTGTCATCCCGAACGGATGTGAGGGATCTTGGTTTTGTTTTCCTGTTTTCTGTATTGCCTGTCTTGCTCTTAAGCCCATGGTTTCGTCCTGATGGCGAGTTACTCTTTTGTCTACAGCAACAAAAGAGTAACCAGAAAAATGCCGCCCCGAATCGCTCACCCTCGGAAAAGCACCGAGGGTTCCTTCGCTCATTAAAAAACAACGGACTCAGACATCCTCGCGGAAAGCCTCCGAACATCGCATTCGTTCCTCTGTGAGCTCAAGTGGGGGGGGTAAATCAAAAACGAGAGATCAAAAACAAGTTTGTTTACGCAGTCCTTCATGAGAGCATGCTGTATACCGTGGTCTGTCCCACATACGCGCTATTCACGTAAAAATGGGGGTTGCGTAGGTCGGGTTACGCTTCATCAACCCGACATGGGTTAGAAGAATTGTCGGGTTGGAGAACGTAACCCGACCTACGAGACCAAAGACCAAAAGAGCCAGGCTCGATTGAAATGGTGATCATCGAAGTATTGAGTTCCAGAAGTGGCAAGGCTAGACTGCTTCAAGCTTTCAATCGAGTCTGGTTCTTTTGGTCCCTTATGTAAGACGCCTTTTGTGTTTTAATATCGTAATATGATGCCTGTGTAGGCGTCTTATTAACTAGTTAGATGATATAAGCAATGAATCCCATATGATAAATCCAGTAGAAATCAACGGTATTGTAGCTACATCTGTATTAAGCGCGCTTGGCTATTCTGCTGATCAACGTGGTGTCGAGAATTCAATACTTTATGGCGTTAAAGAAGTTTTAAAGGGTTATGAGGTATCTATCCCTTATACACAAGAATACTTTTATGAAGAGTTTTGGTTTTATTACACAACTGCTGTCATTCTTAATACTCAATTCCCCATTTTGCAATTCAATATAGAGCATCAACTTACGGCAGAAGAAATTGCCGTTGTAAGTGAGCAATCAATATTCAACTCTATGCAAAGCTTGTCTTTTATTATTCCCTTTGACAGAGCCAACATCTTAGGAATCAATTCAAAATATAAACAACCAACCGAAAAATTCGAACGAGAAACTGAAAGTAGGCGAAATGAGTATTTTATGCTGTTAAATAAATTTGAAAATACTCCTAGCATTCATTCTCACGCAATTGAAAATGACCCACAATATAATCTAAATGAGTATTTCATAAACAGATACTTTGCCTCACTAAGGAATGAAAGTGACATTGCATTAAAAGAAGTTGTTGTGAGGCAAGCATTTCAAAGTATTATTACTTCAAAATTAGTTGTTTTTAACACCACACTTAAGGATTACATACTTAACAACAGGAAGTAAACTGCAAATGCATCGCATAAAATCATCTAACAATACGCTGCACCTGACCAGTCAACACGCCGTTTCACTTCGCTACACTATGTGTTGCCTGTCAGGTGAGCTCAACCGTTAGGTTTTAAAAGAAGCAGCAAGAATGGGGTCGGTGACAAATAATGATCATTTGACTCCGACTCTTGAGATTATTTTAGTGGCAGTGGTAAGTCCCTTTCTTGCGGTCGTTGTGGCAACCTTCAGCGTTTGTTCTACCGCTATGAGAAATAGTTGAGTTATCGTCAATGTGAGTGTGATCTGTGGCTATCAGTTTTGATGCAACTACAGAACTACCACTTAGGAATATAAAGATGGCGATAAAAATGGACATTTGCTTCATTTTAAACCCCTTTTGAAATATTTAGTTATCGATTAACAAATATCAGTATACGCTGCAATAATGACTATTCAATGCCCGTTAGTTATTGCCACAACACATCTATGTTAGAGATATCTCCATATTTTCAGTAATATGCTAGAGATATTCTCATAATTGCAGTTTTATGCTAGATATCTTCCGTTTATAGGCTATTTATGCTAGAGTTATTCGTATTTAAAGCTTTTATGATAGAGATCTTCTAATAGGTGTACGTAAGATCTCTAGATGAAGTCATCTGGAGAATGAAATGGCAACTTTATTATTTCCACAAGGAGCTGAAGCTAAAAGGCTTGCGACTCGGTATAAAAAAGGTGAGTTAAATCGTATCCGTAAAGGGGTCTATATAGATTCATTTGATGAAGACGAAATTACCAAAACGCTGGAAAATGATTGGAGTCAAATTGCTTGTTTTTTATTCGGCGAACCATTAGC
>QIHT01000170.1 GCA_003229115.1 Gammaproteobacteria bacterium
GTAAAAGTTCATTGAGCTTTCTCCGTTTGGTTTTGTCACCTTTCAGTTTAGCTCAGCACTAATCTGAGGGAAGAGGCTCAATGAGTATCAAATCAATCAACTTGACAGTCATACAGTCCGGCCCTGTTTATTCATCTTGTGCCGAAAATTATTTCAACCGTTATGCGTTAAAAGAAAAAGAGAAAAACTCATGGCTATAGACATAGATAATTTAACTTACGAACAATTACTGAAATTAAATCATAAAATTGTTGAGCGTTTAAAATTCATGGACAGTATGCACTCTCATAATGAAATGATGCAATTCAGCCCAGGTGACAAAGTATCATTTGAACCAAATAACAGAGACAAACAAACAGGAACGTTAGTAAAATTCAATAAAAAAACTGTAACTGTTTTAACTGATGATGGTCAAAGCTGGAATGTGGCGCCTCACTTACTTAGCAAGATAAATAAAAAGACAAATAAAGAAAAATCAAAAACAAAAAAATCTAATCGCGGTAAAGTCGTCAATTTACATGGTAAGCAATAATCGCATAACAAGTCAATTATCGTTGACCGGTTTTACACGCCGCGCCGCTATCACTCTGCTCTGTGTAAAACCGTCAAGTTATTTCAAACGTTATGCGTCAAACCCAAAACATCATTTATTTTTTTTTGGTTAATCGTAAAATAATGCATCAAACAAATATTACACAGCATCGCCACAAAGCATGATTTGTCATTCATCAAAAAAAAAGAAAAAAGGGACGTAGCGATTATTTATTAACCAGTTCAACAATCATCCCATGATTGGTCAAAATTTAATCGCTACGTCCCCTTTTTTGCGCGAATCAATAGCTGAAAATATGAGTTATATTTGGTTGTTGCGAAAATAATCAGGCATAACATATAGCTCCAACGGACAGTTTAAAGTGCAGCTGAGCAAAGCGTTAAGTATTTAGAAGTATGAATTAAAGCTGGTGAGCTTCTTTAATATATTGAATTATAGATGATTGATAACAACTGATATATGAGCAAAAAAAACCAGGCTATTGATTCACATCTCCGCCGTCAGCGTTTTCGTAAAGCGCTGGGTTTCGTTTCCGTTATGGTTTTATTTATAGGCTTTATGAGTTACGCCTTGTACATGGAGTATGGTTAATTGATATAGATGTCGTAGGTAATTATCACGATTGGTTTCTGGCAGGGCTTGAAAAATCATAACTGCATTGCATTAACGCTGCAATTATTATGAATCGCCTAACAAGGCCATTAAATAATAACAGGGGATGGGCAGACCACGATTAACCCAATACCTAACTAATCGTCTGACCCGGCCGTTTAAATCAAGCGTTACAGGTAGCACGATATTTGAGGTCAGCGTCAACATCCTGATTAAAATCTGTGATGGCCTGTTTCATGACTCCACTGGGGATTTATCTTTCTTCTGCTTTTGCTCCAGTAACTCTACGTTATCCTTGTCATCAAGTTCGACTTTCTCGATTTTCTCAAAACGACTGCTGATTTTTTTCGCTGATTTATTAACTTTTTCAACATCATCATTTGCCTGTTGAATATGACGTGATAATTTTTCCATGCGTATACCGAAACGGTCAAAGTCTTTTGATAGACCCACGAGGTGCTCCTGTATAAGGTGTACCTGTTTTCTGGTTGCTGCATCTTTTAGTACCGCACGTACCGTTGTTAGCACTGCCATCATGGTTGATGGTGACACCATCCATACTCGCGCCCGGTGTGATTCTTCAACCAGTTCAGGTTGATGTGCGTGTATTTCTGCAAACACGGCTTCTGCCGGTATAAACATAATGGCACTGTCGGAGGTTTCGCCGGGAATTATATATTTTTCAGAAATATCCCTGATGTGTTTTTTTATGTCCTGGCGGAATTGTCGCTCTGCCGCAATGCGATCTGATTCGGGTAACTCGTTGTCCATCATTTTTTGATACGATTCCAGCGAAAACTTTGAATCTATTGCAAGATTGCCTGTCGGCTCCGGCAAAAATAACATGCAGTCGACACGCGTTCCATTGGGCAGGCTATGCTGTAATGAAAAACTGTTTTCCGGCATCATATTTCTAACCAGTGCCGCCATTTGCACTTCACCAAAAGCGCCACGCGAACGTTTGTCTGAAAGCACTTCCTGCAAGCTCACCACATTGCTTGATAGTTCGGTGATGCGTTTTTGCGCCTCGTCAATCAACGCCAGTCTTTTTACTACGTCGGTAAATGTTTCTGTGGTTTTTTCAAAACCCTTGCTTAATCTTTTCTCGACCTGGCCACTGATTTCATTCAGCCGGTTATGCAGGGTCTCCTGAATTTTTTCGTTGGAACTCGCCAGTTTTTCTACCTGCTGGTTGGACATTTCACCCAGACGTTTTTCGATGCCCTTTTGTAGATCGGCAAAACGTTGTTCAAGCTTGTTTTGCATTTCACTTAGACTGCTTAACTGGGCTTCGCGGGTTTCTCTCTGCAATGTCTCGAAATGGCGCAGCTGTTTACCCTGCTCTTCATTCCGTACATCATCGCGCACCTGGTGGTGTCTCACCTTCCACAGGAAAATAATAACTACCGCCATCAGCAGTACAATTAAATAAGCAGTTTCATTTAATCCTGGCATTTTTTATCGTTCATGAGGGTTATCACGGTTATACTTTGCTTTTCCTTATCTTACACAACTTTCAATTCCCACTGTGCCCATTTCACTTTGCCCGACTTCTGAAATCTCTGACCCCGGTAGTAAAGGCTTTCTTATCGAGCAGGGGGAAATCACCACTAATATTTTCGTGGTTCACAAGGATGCCCGTTTTTATGCCTTCGTCAATAGTTGCCCTCATACCGGCGCGCCGCTTGAATGGCTGGAACACCAGTTTCTCGATAGGGATAACGCCTTTATTCAATGCTCTACCCACGATGCCCTGTTCATCATTGATTCAGGACTGTGTGTTGCCGGACCCTGTGTTGATGACCATCTGACGCCTGTCGAACTGCTGATTGAAAACGATACTCTGCTGCTGCAGTTAACTGGCAGGCTGCACAAATAGTATTGCTTGACATGACCACAGCATGCGACTAGTTTTCGTTAGTGGTCACTAACTTGAATTACAGGCGGACGTGCTATGTGTGAATTTGATGCCGAGATGGATGCAACAGGCCTGGCTTGCCCGCTACCGATCCTTAAAGCTAAAAAAGCCATTTCCGAACTACGTGCTGGCCAGGTCATCAAAATTACAGCCACCGACCCTGGCTCGGTGAAGGATTTTGCGGCTTTTGCAACCCAGACTGGAAATGAGCTCGTGTCCAGCACGGAAGAAGACGGCACCTACACGTTTTTGATCAAAATGCTTGCTTGACACCCGGTGTAAATCATCGTATGTTAGTAATCGTTCACTTATGTTAGTGACCACTAACTTATAATCATAACGAGGAAACAATAATGAGTGATTTTGACTCTGAACTAGATGCATCTGGCCTGAACTGCCCACTTCCCATCCTGCGCGCCAAGAAAGCGATTGCTGCTCTGGAAAACGCTCAAACCCTCAAAATCATTGCCACTGACCCTGGTTCTGTTAAGGATTTTGAAGCTTTCTGCAAACAAACCGGTAACGAGCTGCTCTCCAGTGGTGAAGAAGAAGGCAAGTTCGTATTCTTTATCAAGAAAGCGGCTTAATCTCGCCTGCCTCGCAGGGTCTGCTGGCGGGTTAGTTTATGAGCACCCGTCTATCAGGCCCTGAACGCAGGCAAACCATTCTCAGCCAGGCCCAGCGCCTGTTCGCTGAAAAAGGCTTTCACGGCGTCTCTATCGATGAAATTTCACGCGCCGTCAGTGTCAGCCCGGCCATCCTTTATCGCCATTTCGACTCCAAACAGGAGCTTTATGACGCGGTTCTTCAGCAACTCGCCTGCCAACGTGAAAGCTACGTCGACACGGTCGTCAACAGCGGCACCAATTTCGAAGACGTACTCACCGGCATGACCCATGTATTCATCAGCAGTGTCGATGAAAACCCGAATTTACTGCGTATCGAGATGCAGAGCCTGCTGGATGGCAACCCCGCCACCAGTGAGTTTTTCAAGAACCGTTGGAAAAGTTTTACCGATTATATTGAGTTCGGCCTGAATCAAAGCATGCCGTACGACGTGCCCAATCGGGAAATCACCATTCTTTCTGCCGGATTGATGTTTCAGGGCATGGTACGTGAAGCCCTGCTGCAGAAATATCTGCAACCTGAAGACCGGTTGGTGGATGTCAGCATGTCCGAGCTAAGCCATGAACTGGTGAGGCTTTTTCTACGCGCCATCGGTATAGAAAAATCCAGATTATCCAGAAAAGCGGTAATTTCCAGCTGATCAGCAAATAACTGCTGACAAAGTCGGTATTTTTCTGATAGATTGCCGTCGAATTAATCACTACTTAACCGATAGCTAATACTCATGAAAAAAATACTTGTTTCCCTGTTAGGGCTTTTTCTCTGCATCTCGTCTTTTAACCTGCTCGCCGCCAACCCAAAAGTTTTAATGGAAACTTCCAAGGGCAACGTGACCATTGAGCTCTATCCTGAAAAAGCGCCAAAAAGCGTAGAAAATTTTCTTAGTTACACCAATGCGGGTGCCTACGACAATACAATCTTCCACCGTGTCATTAAAAACTTCATGAATCAGGGCGGTGGATTCACTGCTGACTACAGCAAAACACCAACCAATGCACCGATTGCTAACGAAGCATTCAATGGCCTCAAGAACAAACGCGGCACTGTTGCTATGGCACGTACCAACGCACCACACTCAGCGACCAACCAGTTTTTTATCAACACTGCCGACAATGCATTTCTTGACCACAAAGGAAAAACTTCGAGTGGTTGGGGTTATACTGTTTTCGGTAACGTGGTCGGCGGCATGGATGTTATGGAACGCATCGCTAATGTGAAAACCGGATCGGGTGGGCCATTTCGAACCGATGTACCGCAGGAACAGATTATTATTTTTAAAATGACGGAAATTAAGGCTAAACCTGGTACAACAAAACAGAAAAAATAGTGCTTAGCCATGTTTTGCCGCGAATAACGCAAAGAGCGCAAAAAAGTCTTTTCTATTCTATGTCTTATTGCGAACGAAGCACGCAGTGATTAAATAGTCTTAAGGCAACTCTGATCAATTATCATAAATTCTGGCGTTGCCGAAAAGCCAGCATCAAGACATTGTTTTTCTTCGCGCTCTTTGCGTTCTTCGCGGCAAAAAATCTTTTCAGTTTTTCCTGCGGGAACTAAGGATCAAAATAGTCATTTTTATCCGACACCATCTGCAAGATAAAATCCTGACTTACACAGTTTATTTACTTCCAAACAAAGCCGGCAGATAATACTCACTCACCAATAATGGTTTACCGCCAACGTGAAACACGGAGCGACGTCCCCAGACATCTTTCCCGGTAACATCGATTTTTGCATGGAGCGTTGATTCCGGACAAAGTCTGGAAACCATAACCTCGTCACGCTTCATGGTTTTATCAGCGAACAACATTGCGCCTAACGGGCGATTACCTAAATTACCGTAACTACGTTGTGCGCCGGTTAATGTTGATAAAGGAATCACCGTGCGGGCATAAACAACCGGGGTGTTTTTACAATAAAGATGCACTTCGCGAACCAGCGCCGAATTACCGTAAGTAAGATTCAACGCTTTTATTTCATCCAGCGCAGGCCTTTCAACTCCCTGCGACAATAATTCAACACGAAACTCGCCTGAGCACATTCGAATTAATCGTGCAGTTAGCGAAGAAGAATCAAACAACCACGATCTGACCTCAGCTGAGATGGAGCAGCCAAATAACTGCCGTTGCTGATACCAGTGTTGATTGATTTTGAGAGATGACATGAGGAAGCGAATATTATAGCTTTAGAAACAAAAGGCTTTTTAGCCGCGAATGACGCAAAGGGCGCGAAACAAACAAAAACAACTTCTGTCTGTTTTAACTAAGCATTTTATCTTTTTTTGCGCCCTTTGCGTCATTCGCGGCTAAAAAATAATTGTTCATTTACGCACAAAACCACTTAATCCAACCAGCGGCGCAAGGTGGACTCTAACTCATCCATCCTCACTGGTTTGCCAAGATAATCATCCATGCCTGCCTGCAGGCATCGCTCGCGGTCGCCTTCCATAACATTCGCCGTCATGGCGATTATCGGTAATGCCACAGCATCTGCCAGCTTCTCGCGTTCGCGCAGGCGACGGGTGGCTTCGAAACCATCCATTTCCGGCATTTGGCAATCCATTAAAACCGCGTCTACCAACTCGCTCTCAAGTATATCCAGCGCCTGCTGGCCGTTGGTGGCTGTTACTGAATCCAGACCAAGTTTTTCCAGCATTTTTCTGGCCACCATCTCGTTCACCGGGTTATCTTCGACCAGTAATACGCGACCTTCAAGTTTCCTGTTTTCAGTCTGCGATTTTGATGGTGATACCTCCAGTGCGGTTTGTGAAATCCCCATGGGAATTTCAAACCAGAACCGCGCGCCTTTTCCTGCGTCACTATCAACGCCCAGTTCACCATTCATCATTTCGACTAACTGCCTGACAATAGCCAGACCCAAACCTGTGCCACCATATTTTCTTGTGGTGGAACCATCGGCCTGGGTAAATGCAGAAAATAATTTTTGCTGTTTATCAAGTGGGATACCAACACCTGTATCACTTACCTCAATGCGCAACAAAACTCTGTCTTCTGTTTTTTCCTTAATGTTTATGGTGATCGATACCTCGCCTTCACTGGTAAATTTAAGTGCGTTGGTAATTAAATTAACCAGTATTTGACGCACTCGCGTAGGATCACCCACGATAACATCAGGCAGCTGTTCGTTAATTTCACTATTTAACTCGATACCTTTTTGTTCGGCCTTGAGCGAATGAAGCACAACCAGTTCCTGTACAAGCTCTCGCAAATCAAACGGAATATCTTCCAGACTTAACTTACCGGCTTCGATTTTTGACAAATCAAGTATGTCATTAAGAATCGCCAATAACGCATCAGCTGATTTATGCGCGACATGTACGTATTCTCGCTGTGAAGCATCCAGTTTTGTACCTTCTAGCAACTGTAGCGTTCCTATGACACCATTCATGGGCGTGCGAATCTCGTGACTCATGTTCGCCAGAAACTCGCCTTTTGCCTGGCTCATTCTTTCCGCCCTGTCTCTGGCCTGCTTAAGCTCGCCTTCAATGCGTTTTGCGTAATTGACTTCGTCTTTTAAGTCCATATTTAAATGTTCGAGCTCATTTCTGGTGTTGGTTAAACTTTTAATCAGGTCTTCGTTTTTGTAGGACAGCGCCAGCGCATCATTCGATGCCCTGTTCATTCGGTAGGCCGCCATAATCATGACGCCTAAAAAGAAAGCTGTGATGGCAGATAAGGAATAATAGATTTCTCCGCCGATGGTAAACAGCCTGATAATCATAGGCACCAGCGCTAAACCTACATAACCAAAATACACCCAGGCCACCGATGAATAAGCAATACCACTGGCAGATACTCCGACAAGAATGAAAGCCAGAATGATTTGCTCGATCTCTTTGTAGGGGAACATCAATGTTGGGATAATTCCCCAGCCAGCGCCGATAAAAATAACCGCTAACAAATACCAGCGTTTAAAAATATCAGAAGAAAGTCGCGTTCGCTCAACCGCATACAAACGAAAATAGTGAATAATAAGGCAACATACCGAGAGCAGGGCAATCATGCCTAACCAGACACCCAATACAAGATGTGGAAGCTGATCCCATAACAGCGCCACCCAGATCGTTGCCAGTATCAGCCCCACCAGGTTATTAAAACCGGAGCTTTCAATCAGACGAATGACCTGTGTCTGGTGTACCTGGTCAGCATAATCGTTAAGGTCACTATCCACTTCTGCATTGGCATCAAATGCTATTTTATTTATTAAAGTTTCAGTCACGGTTACAACTCTGATTGATTATTTCATCCATCATGACATAGACAAGCCTGACACGCCACGCAGCCGTCATACTGAACCAAAGCGCTGTGACGAACCCAACCAGCGTTGAATCAGAGGAGGAATATTCTCCGGGTAATGTGTCTGCATAAAGTTTGACGCTTTTTTGACGTCGGCAAGAAGATACTCATCACGCACCACATCGGCAATGCGCATCTCAATCAATCCTGTCTGCCGAGTACCCAGAACTTCACCCGGCCCACGCATTTGTAAATCTTTTTTCGCCACCACGAAGCCGCTATTGGTTTCACGTAATATTGACAGGCGTTGTTTCCCTTTTGCGGATAACGGTGAGCGGTACATTAAAACGCAGGCACTTTGTTTTTCACCGCGACCCACTCTGCCGCGTAACTGGTGCAGTTGAGCCAGACCCAGACGCTCGGCATTTTCTATAACCATTAACGAAGCATTAGGCACATCAACACCCACTTCAATCACTGTGGTTGCCACCAGCAAATGAATTTCGCCAGTTTTAAAACGCCTGACCACGGCTTCCTTTTCGTCCTGCTTCATGCGCCCATGCACCAGACCAATGCTTATGTCATGCAATTCTTGCTGTAACCGAACGGCCGTCTCTTCTGCGGCTTCACATTGCAAAAATTCCGACTCTTCCACCAGTGTACACACCCAGTAAGCCTGCTCACCTTGCTTGCATGCGTTAGCAACTCTGTCGACAACTTCCTGTCTACGCTGATCTGAGACTACAACGGTAGATACTGGTTTACGGCCTTTTGGTAATTCATCAATCACTGAATAATCAAGATCGGCATAAGCCGTCATTGCCAGACTGCGAGGAATGGGTGTCGCTGTCATGATCAACTGATGCGGTGCAAATAATCCTTTTTTTCCTTTTTCGTGCAAGGCAAGGCGTTGATGCACACCAAAACGATGCTGCTCGTCAATAATAACCAGAGACAGGTTTTTAAATTCAACATCGGCCTGAAATAATGCATGCGTACCTATAACAATACTGGCTGCACCATTTTTCATGGCGGCCAGTTTTTGCTCCCTGGCTTTGCCTTTGTGTTTTCCAGTGAGTAATAAACATTCATATTCGTCATTGCCGAACCATTGCTGGAAATTTTCGTACAACTGATCTGCCAGAATTTCTGTTGGTGCCATCATTGCTGCCTGATAACCATCACTCACTACGGTTAAAACAGCAGAGGCTGCAACCACGGTTTTTCCTGAGCCAACATCACCTTGCAGCAACCTCAGCATGGGCGCTTGTTTTTCAAGATCACCGCTAATTTCATGAATGACTTTTTGTTGAGATGCGGTTAAATCAAATCCCAGTTTTTTTATAAATGCTGCCTGTTTTTTCTGGCCAACTACGTGAGATTTTGCGCGAGCACTTTTCATGCGCTGTCGCATTTGTAGCATACTCAATTGATGCGCCAGTAATTCTTCAAAAATAAGCCGCTGCTGCGCAGGGTATTCGCCAGCTTCAATCGCTGTCAACGAGGCATCTGGCATCGGGTTATGTACAGACTTCAGCGCTGCCGCTAAATCAGGGTAAGACTTCTGTTCCAGCAAAGAACCATGCAACCAGTCAGGCAAGCTATCACTGTTCAGTTTTTTAAGTGACTGTGCTGCAATATTTCTCAATAAGCTCTGGTGGACCCCTTCTGTTTTTGGATAAACCGGCGTTAAAGTTTCTTCAACAGCTTCTTCTTTGTTGTCAGCAAGTCGTCGATATTCGGGGTGCGCCATTTCCAGTTTTCCAGCGCCTGCCCTGACTTCACCGAAACATCGAATACGAACACCGTTTGCGAGATTGGTTTGTTGTGCTGTAGAGAAGTGAAAAAAACGCAGCAACAAACCACCGGTACCATCAGAGATATAACATAACAACGAACGCCCGCTTCGGCCTCGCCCCCTGCGTCCGGTAAAACGAACTTCACTGTGTTCTATAACACCTTCAACGACCGCCTGTTGCCCCGGCTGCAAGCTACCTATAGAAATGATTCGTGTGCGGTCTTCGTATCTTAGTGGTAAATGGAAAAGTACATCCTGTATATTAACGATACCCAGTTTTTCAAGTTTGGTAGCAACTGCCGGACCCACACCTTTCAGTGTTTGAACAGACTGGTATTCAAAACTTTCATGCTGTGATTCCATCACACTCTATCAGTAATAAACTACCCCGCAGCAAGCTGACGGGGTAATAATTGTAGGTGCGAATTTATTCGCACAATGCTGCCAATATTTACGCGCATCGTGCGAATGAATTCGCACCTACAGATTACGTGGCAAGCCACGGGGAATGACACCCACAGTGATTCAAGCAATCACCATCACCGCGTCCATTTCTACACCGGCATCTTTGGGTAAGGCGGCGACACCAATTGCTGCCCGCGCGGGATAGGGCTCTGAAAAATATTCAGCCATGACTTCATTCACTACCGGAAAATTGCCAAGATCAACCAGAAACACATTAAGCTTAACGATGTCGGCAAGATTACCGCCAGCAGCCGTTGCAACAGCCTGCAAATTATCAAACACACGTCGGATTTGTAATTCGATACTTCCCTCTATCATTTCCATGGTTTCGGGAAGCAGCGGTATCTGCCCGGACAGGTACACAGTATCACCTGCTTTTACCGCCTGTGAATAGGTGCCTATGGCTTGCGGTGCATTATTGGTGGAAATAATTTCTTTACTCATTTATTTTTTCTCGTTTTTTTATATTTTTTTGTTTATTCTGTTTTTGCTGTAACAAATTTATAAACGCCAGATCTTGATAACATTAGGCGCTTTCCTGAGTCTTCGCATAATACTGGCCAGATGATCACGCCCTTTCACTGAAACCTGGTACATGATTGTGGTGACAAAACCATCCCGGTCTTCCATTTTAACATCTTCAATGTCAGCGCCCTCATCAGAAAGAATGGTTGCCGTTCTTGCCAGTACTCCCGGTTTGTTCGATGTGTCCATACGCATAACACAACTAAACCCGCCTTCGGCATCATGCGACCATTGCACATCAATATACTTATCTGCCTCTAACCGTGTTGGCGCGATGTTTCTACAACCTTCGCGATGGATAACAATGCCGCGGCCTTTACTCAATAAACCGATAATCTGGTCGCCCGGTATCGGGTAACAACATTTACCGTAGGAAACGACCATACCTTCTGTACCATCTATCGCCAGAGGTGCCTGGGATTTCATTTCGCGGGTTTCTTCAGAATCACCGTGAGGTACACGTTCGGGTGCAAGCCGCCTGACAACTAAACTGGGCGGGCGATTACCCATGCCAACATCTTCCAGCAATTCGAACACTGACCTGAAACCGTATTCATCCAGTACCGTCTTCATAGCATCATCCGTCACATCTTCCAGCCGCATGCCCAGACCTTTCAAACAACGGTCAAGCAAACGTCGGCCCTGCGCCATGGCTTCGTCAATTTGCATGTTCTTGAGAAAACTTCTGATGTTACTGCGCGCTTTCGCTGTCACTACATAATTCAACCAGGCCGGGTTAGGTCGTGCCGACGGCGAGGTAATAATCTCTACAGTTTGACCACTGTACAAAGGTGTATTTAACGGCGCGAAGCTATGATCCAGTTTTGCTGCAACACAGGTATTACCAATGTCTGTGTGTACCGCGTAAGCAAAATCGACCGGCGTGGCATTCCGCGCTAACTTGATAATGTCGCCGTCAGGCGTGTACACATAAATCTCGTCATGAAAAAGATCGACTTTTACATTTTCCAGAAACTCCAGCGAGTCTCCTGCTGCCTGCTGCATTTCAAGAATACCGGTTAACCAGTCACGCGCGCGAGCATGCGCGCTGACCATTCCTGAATCATCAGGCGATTTGTATAACCAGTGCGCAGCGATACCACTTTCTGCAAAAATATCCATGTCATCGGTACGTATCTGAATTTCCATAGGGATACCATGCGGCCCATACAAGGCGGTATGCAAACTCTGATAACCGTTACTTTTTGGTATCGCAATATAATCTTTGAAGCGACCGGGAATAGGTTTAAACAAGTTGTGAGCAACACCCAATACCCGGTAACACTCATCTACCGAATCAACAAGAACGCGCATCGCGTAAACATCAAATACTTTATTAAACGGCAGACCCTTGTCTCGCATTTTGTTGTAGATGCTGAACAAATGTTTTTTACGTCCCTGAACTTCTGCATTCAGCCCCATGCTGTTGAGGCGATTGACTAATGCTTTGTCAATTTTTTTAATAACCGCTTTGCGGTGACCACTCGCCTTGCTAACTGCATGTTCCAGCACTTTGTGTCGCAAAGGGTACATGGCTTTGAAAACAAGGTTTTCAAGATCATAACGCATGGTATAAATACCCAGACGATTCGCAATCGGGATATAAATTTCCAGCGTTTCCAGTGCAATTCTGCGTCGTTTGTCAGGCCGCAATGCGCCCAGCGTACGCATATTATGCAGCCGGTCTGCCAGCTTGATCATGATGACGCGAATATCCTTTGCCATTGCCAGCAAAACTTTCTGGATATTCTCGGCCTGTTGTTCAATTTTGTTTTTGAACTTGATGTGGGTGAGTTTGCTAACACCATCAACCAGGTGCGCAACATCTTCACCGAACTCGCGTTCAATTAAACTGCGAGTCGCCGGTGTATCTTCAAGCACATCGTGCAATATGGATGCGATAATACTTTTTACATCCATGTGCATGGATGCCAGTATTTTAGCAACAGCGAGGGGGTGGTATATGTAGGGCTCACCGGATATACGGATTTGCCCTTCGTGTGCATGCGCACCGAACAGGTACGCATTGTAGACTTCCTTAACCTGCTCCGGCTCCATGTAGGTGCCGACCAGGTCGCATAAATCAGATATCAGAAACCGGCTATCAACGCCTTCTGCAATTTCATTGTCGTTGGCAACATGGTCTGACATCTACATCACAGTAGCTGACTACACTAAATCCCGGTAGGTTGTTGTATATCGCCTTCGATCAATGCTTCGATATCGTCCTGCTGAACCACTGCGTCTTCCAGTACTTCGTCAGTAATCAGGTTTTCTGCAATTTCACGCAGCGCAAGTACCGTCGGCTTGTCATTATCGAGTGGAACCAGCGGGTCTGCACCCATGGCTAACTGGCGCGCGCGTTTTGATGCGATCAATACCAGTTCAAAACGATTGTCTACGTGATCCAGGCAATCTTCTACAGTTAAACGTGCCATCTTTTTTCTCTCCTAAATAAAATTTTTAAATACTTGATGCTAATAATTCAGCCAGTTTTTTCGAGTGACGCTGCTGCTGCGCATCTGCAAGCAAACGGTTGCTTACAAAAATTGAAGCTAACTCGGCGACGGCTGTATCGAAGTCATCGTTAATTACAATATAGTCAAATTCGGCGTAATGTGTCATTTCACTTTTGGCTTCATTCATTCGAAGCTCTATCGTCTGCTCGGTGTCCTGACCGCGACCAATAAGACGATCACACAAGGCCTGCATCGTCGGCGGCAGCACAAAAATCGATTTACAGTCTCCCATCAACTGCCTGATCTGCCGTGCGCCCTGCCAGTCAATTTCCAGGATAACATCTCGACCTAACAGTAACTGTTCCTGCAAATGCTGTCGTGAAGTTCCGTATTTATTGCCAAACACAGTGGCGTGTTCCAGAAATTCATCATTCGCCACCATCTGGTCGAATGTTTGTTCGTCGATAAAGTGGTATTCCTGACCATCGACTTCCTCATCACGCTTTGCACGAGTGGTGTGCGATAACGACACGACCACCTCGGACATAGTCCCCAGCAAGGCCTTCACCAGGCTGGTCTTACCCGCGCCCGACGGCGCTGAAATTATGTATAAAGTACCTTTTGCCACACCAATCTCATACTCTCAATTATACAGCACGCCAATCACTGACTGGTCGGAGTGAGAGGATTTGAACCTCCGACCCCTACGTCCCGAACGTAGTGCTCTACCAGGCTGAGCCACACTCCGAAGTAAGCGTATTGTAACAGGTTATATACCTTATTTATCAGGTACTTCGGTGAATCGAGAAGCCCTGCAGGGTGGGCACCGCCCACCGTTGGCCTAATCAACGCACCCTGTAAGATGGCGGGCAATGCCCGCCCTACGAAACTGAGTCCGCTCTTTTATCAGGTGCTTCGGTGAACCGAGAAGCGCGCCAGTGTTTCCAGCGCCTGCCTGTATTCTGAATCCGGCAGATGCGCCAGTTGATTAATCGCCTGCTCGGCTTCGGCCTGTGCCATGGTTTCTGTGTATTCGAGTGCGCCGGTCTGGTGAATCACTGCTTGCACTTCATTAATCATGTCATAACCGCCCTGTTCAATGGCCTTGCTGATCAACGTAGCCTGCGCTTCGTTGCCCTGCGCCATGGCGTAGATTAATGGCAGCGTGGGTTTGCCCTCAGCCAGATCGTCGCCCACGTTTTTGCCCATGGCTTCGCTGTCCGAGCTGTAGTCAAGCACGTCATCGATGAGCTGGAATGCCGTACCCAGATGCACGCCGTAATTGGCCATGGCCTGTTCTTCCTGCTCGCTGCGACCACACAGAACCGCGCCCAGGCGTGTTGCCGCTTCGAACAATTTGGCGGTTTTGCACTGGATCACCTCCAGGTAACGCTGCTCGGTGGTCGCGGCATCATGCACATTCATTAACTGCATGACCTCGCCTTCGGCAATGACATTGGTGGTATTGGCCAGAATCGCCATTACCCGCATATCATCCACATCGACCATCATCTCGAATGCCCGTGAATAGAGGAAATCACCGACTAAAACGCTGGCCGCATTGCCAAACAGGGCATTGGCGGTTTGACGACCGCGGCGTAGCTCCGACTCATCCACGACGTCATCGTGCAGCAGGGTCGCGGTATGAATGAACTCGACGATGGCCGCCAGCAAGTGGTGGGTGGTACCCTCATAACCGCAGGCCCGCGCCGCCAGAAGCGCCAGCATCGGCCGCAGGCGCTTGCCACCGGCATCGATGATGTAGTGGCTGAGCTGGTTAACCAGCACCACTTCCGAGCTCAGTCGATCACGAATGACAGCATCCACGGCTGCCATGTCATGACGACAAAGATCGAGGACAGGATCCAGATCAGGCGGATTTTCGGCCACTAAAACACCACAAATTGCTTATTTTGGAGTGCGCATCCTATGTAGGTGGGCACAACGGTGTCAAGCTCACCTTCTGCCGGCCTATAACCCGAGCCTGATTTAGCAGGAAAAAGCCTGTAAAACAGGCGTTTCAGGCTTGCCACAAGGCCACTTTGCCGGTAGAATTTGCGCCCTTTCTGTCAACGATTTTGGAGAAAACCCATGTACGCGGTAATAAGCACGGGTGGCAAACAATATAAATTAGCTCAAGGCGATGTCTGTCGCGTTGAGAAGCTGGACGCCGAGGAAGGCGCTTCCATCGAACTGGATCAGGTACTGATGATCGCCGACGGCGACAAAATCAATATCGGCACTCCGCTGGTCAAAGGCGGTAAGGTCACAGCGACGGTGAAAGCCCACGGTCGCGCAAAAAAGATCGAGATCATGAAGTTCAGACGTCGCAAACATCACCAGAAACGTACCGGACATCGTCAGTATTACACTGAAATTGAAGTCACCGGCATTTCTGCTAAATAAGATACAGGAGTCATAAACCATGGCACATAAAAAAGCAGCCGGTAGTACCCGTAACGGGCGCGAGTCACAATCCAAACGACTCGGCGTTAAAAAATTCGGTGGCGAACTGGTCAAGGCGGGCAATATTATCGTGCGTCAACGCGGCACAGCATTCCACCCCGGCGACAACGTCGGCATCGGTCGCGACCACACTATCTTTGCTACTGCAGATGGTCACGTCAACTTTGCTATTCGCGGCCCCAGAAAACGCAGAACGATTAGCGTGACACCAGTTTAAGGCACTTGAAACATTCTTAAAAAAGCCCCGCTGGTCGGGGCTTTTTTGTTTTTTGCCACAGAGGTCACAGAGTTTTTTGTGCGTCATTGCGAGCGGTAGCGCGGCAGAAGTGGTGCATGGACGCACCGTTTACGGACCAAAGGATGGAATCTTTTTTCAGCACGCGTAATTCATGAGATTGCCGCGCTACCGCTCGCAATGACGTATCAAAAATCCCTGCGGCAAAAATAACTTTTTGATTATGTAACCGAGTATATTCACATTAAAAATGAAATTCGTTGACGAAGTAACCATTAAAATTATCGCAGGCGACGGCGGCAACGGCGTGGTCAGTTTTCGTCGTGAAAAATTTATCCCTAGAGGCGGTCCTGATGGTGGCGATGGTGGCGATGGTGGTAGTGTTTACCTGATTGGCGACCACGATCAAAACACGCTGGCAGATTTTCGTCATGTACGTACTTACACTGCCGAATCCGGCAAAAAAGGCTCGGGGCGGGGAATGACCGGACGCGGTGGCGAAGATTTGTTAGTCCCAGTTCCGATTGGCACGCTGATTTTTGATATCGATACCGATGAGCAATTTGGTGATATCACCGCGCACGATCAAAGAATCAAGGTGGCGCAGGGTGGCTGGCATGGTCTGGGCAATTCACGATTCAAAAGCTCGACCAACCAGGCGCCGCGTAAATGCACACCGGGCACACCGGGTGAACGCAGACAACTCCGGCTCGAACTCAAGGTTCTGGCGGATGTGGGTTTACTAGGTATGCCCAATGCTGGCAAATCGACTTTTATCCGCGCAGTTTCAGCAGCTCGACCCAAAGTGGCGAACTACCCTTTTACCACGCTGTATCCAAATCTCGGCGTGGTGCGTGTGGGTAACTACCAGAGTTTTGTGGTGGCGGATATTCCCGGCTTGATTGAAGGTGCTGCGGAAGGTGCCGGTTTAGGCATACAATTTCTTAAGCACCTGTCGAGAACAAAGTTATTGTTACACATTATCGACATCGAGCCGTTTGATGGCGGCGACCCGATTGAGGATGCGAAAAAGATTCTGGGCGAACTCGAAAAATACAGTAACGATTTATACGAAAAAGAACGCTGGCTGGTGCTTAATAAAACCGATTTAGTCGATGATGAAACACTCAAGGAAAAACAGCAAAGCATTATCAAAGCACTGGATTGGTCTGGCCCTGTTTACACTATGTCTGCATTAAGTAAAACTGGCACGCAGGAAATCGTTCACGACATTATGCAGCATATAGAGTTGCAGGATGATTGACAGAAAATTAACGTCTTTTAGCCACAGAGGGCACAGAGAAATTAATTCGTAGGTCGGGCATTGCCCGACATTGATAATGGTGGGCAATGCCCACCCTACTACCTCTATGGCAAATAATAATATCAGTCGGTATAGTGAGATAAGAGGATGATTGACAGAAAACAATTAGGTGAGTCTCAGCGTTGGGTGGTAAAAATTGGCAGCTCGCTAATCACCAACGAAGGACAGGGACTCGACACCACGGCTATTAACGGCTGGGCAGAACAAATTGCCACTCTGAGAAATCAGGGCAAGGAATTACTGTTGGTGTCATCCGGTGCGGTTGCCGAAGGTATGGCTCGCATGGGCTGGGACAAACGTCCACGCGCACTGCATAAATTACAGGCAGCGGCTGCGCTCGGTCAGATGGGTCTGATTCAACATTTCGAGTCCTGTTTCAAAAAACACGATATTCACACCGCGCAGGTTTTGCTCACTCACGAAGACCTGTCAGATCGCCAGCGTTATTTGAACGCGCGCAGCACTTTGCGCACACTGCTTTCACTCGGTGCCATTCCTATCATTAATGAAAACGATACGGTTGCTACTGACGAAATACGTTTTGGTGATAACGATACTCTCGCCGCACTGGTCGCCAACCTGGTGGAAGCTGATGCGGTCATCATCCTCACTGACCAGAGCGGGTTGTACGATAAAGATCCAAGAGCCAACAAAGAAGCTGAACTGATTTCCAGCACCTATGCCAGCAATCCCGAGCTGATGGATATGGCAGGCTCCGGCAGCCATCTCGGCAGCGGTGGCATGCGCACAAAAATAACTGCCGCTCTGCGTGCTGCAAGATCGGGCGCTGCTACCCTGATCGCATCCGGTTCAGAAAAAGATGTTTTGCTTAAAGTTGCCCGGGGCGAACAACTGGGTACCTTGTTATCGCCTGAAGACGAACCTATCGCAGCTCGAAAACAATGGCTGGCCAACCAGCTCAAGATACGTGGCACTCTGCAACTTGATGCCGGTGCCAGCAAAGCACTACTCGAAAAAGGGGTCAGCCTGCTCGCTGTAGGTATCACCAAAGTCAGCGGCAATTTCCAGCGCGGCGACGTGGTGAGTTGCCTTAATGAAGATGGTAATGAAATCGCGCGCGGGCTGGTGAATTATGAAGCCATGGAAGCGGAGCGTATAAAAGGTAAAGCCAGTAGTGAAATTGAAAGTGT
>QIHT01000041.1 GCA_003229115.1 Gammaproteobacteria bacterium
GGTGGTAACAGGGGCATGCCGGGTGCGGTGATTCTTGCTGCGAAAGCAGCGCTACGCAGTGGTGCCGGTCTGGTCAGTGTTGTGACAAGACCGGAACATATTTCAGCCGTTGCATCGGCCTGCGCAGAAGCCACGGTGCATGGCAGTGTCAACGGCGAACTTCCAGAGACTTTGAATCCAGAAATTTCATGCATTGCTATAGGCACAGGTCTTGGTCAGGATGCGTGGGCGCATCGTCTGCTATCTGAATCCGCAAAACTGGATATTACAATGGTGCTGGATGCCGATGCGCTTAATTTAATCACCGATAAAAATATTCAGTTGACATCGCTGCACATTATTACGCCACACCCTGGTGAAGCAGCAAGATTATTGTCAGTTTCTTCTGCCGATATTCAGAATGATCGCTATACCGCAGCAAAAAAACTCCATGAATTACTGGCAGGCACGGTCGTGCTAAAAGGCTCTGGCACTATTGTATTTGATGGTGATCAATTAAAAGTTTGTCCTTTTGGTAACCCGGCAATGGCCGTGGCAGGAATGGGGGATGTGCTCACCGGAGTGATTGCTGCGTTGGTTGCGCAGGGCATGGAAATAAACAGGGCTGCTGCTGCCGGGGTATGTTTACATGCCATGGCAGGAGATAAGGCGGCAGATGGCCATGATCGTGGCATGCTCGCCTCGGATGTTATTAATCAATTACAGTCGGTATTTTGTTCGTGACGAAAAAAGCCGATTCGATTGAGCGATTACTGGAGTCAGAACAGGAACTTATAGTGCTGGCTTCACAGTTCGCCAAAAAATCGAATCGCGATCTTGTGATTTTTCTACAGGGTGATCTGGGTGCAGGCAAAACAACTTTTGCGCGAGGTTTTTTACGCGGCTGCGGGATAGAAGGTATTGTCAAAAGCCCCACTTACACACTGGTAGAGCCCTACCAGTTCGATGATAAAAAAATGTGCTACCACTTCGATTTATACAGATTAGCTCACGGTGAAGAGCTTGAATTTACCGGAGCCAGAGATTACTTCGATGGTCGTTCGACCTGCCTGGTGGAGTGGCCTGAAAAAGCGGAAGGCTTTTTACCGCCGCCGGATATCAACTGTCAACTTGAGTATCACCCTCAAGGTCGAAGAGCCTCGTTTTTCGGTTTGAGTGACAAGGGTAAAGAGGTGATGTTACGGGTCTTTTCTGATTAATCACTCTAGCTAAGTGATGTATCTATATAAAATTATTAGAAAAAGCTTGCAAATCATCTAAAAATAGCCAAACTATAGATACGTTAGCAACGACGCAGTGGTAGTTATCCGGAAGCGATGCAAGATAAACGTCGAAGATTTTTGAAACAACTGGCTGGGTTAGGCGGTATAGCGGGCCTGTCCGGGGTTAGTTCGTTATCGCAAGCTGCCACAGGCACCAAAGCTCGCGTGACCAGCATCCGTCTGGCCAAAAACAAGGGTTACCTGCGTTTAGTATTTGATCTGGATAAGTCTGTCCAGCACACCGTTTTCTCATTGCATTCACCCGAACGGGTGGTACTCGATCTCAAACACGTCGATATGTCGCACGGTTTGGTGGACATGGTTCCTGCCAATAATCTTATCCGCGGTATTCGTAGTGGTGTGCAAAATGGCAATGATCTGAGGGTGGTATTTGATCTGGAAGAGCAGGTCAAACCTCGCAGTTTTCTGTTAAGACCTTCCGGCACATCAGGTTATCGTCTGGTACTTGATTTACATGATGCGGGTCAAAAATCACAGGTTAACAAAACCACAAGCAAGAAAAAATTGCGTGATGTCATTATTGCGATTGATGCCGGACATGGCGGTAAAGACCCAGGAGCGATCGGTAAAAGTGGTACGCACGAAAAAGTGGTGACGCTGGCGCTTGCCAGAAAACTGGAAAAGATAATTAATGCTCAACGCGGAATGAAAGCTGTGTTGATCAGAAAAAATGACCGTTTTTTGCGTTTGCGTGAACGTATAGGCAAAGCAAGAAAACATAATGCAGACATGATGATTTCGTTGCATGCGGATTCATTTCCTGATCCGAGGGCGCGTGGCTCATCAATTTATGCTTTATCAGTTGATGGTGCGACTTCAGAGACTGCCCGTCTGTTAGCCGAAAACGAAAATGCCAACGATTTACTGTTTGGCGATGTTTCATTAGATGTTGAAGATAAAATGGTGAAAGAAGTTTTGTTTGATCTTTCACTTACAGGCACAATCCAGTCAAGCCTCGATATTGGTGACGAAGTTATCAGGCAGATTGGTAGTGTTAACAGGGTTCATAAAAAGAAGGTGCAACAGGCTGGTTTTGCTGTCCTGAAAGCACCCAATATTCCGTCTGTTTTGCTGGAAGTGGCGTTTATTTCCAATCCTCGTGAAGAAAGAAACTTACGCAGTTCTGCTCATCAGATAAAGGTTGCTAAAGCGATTGGTCGTGGCATGAGCAAATACTTTGCAAGAAAGGCGCCACCGGGTACCTGGCTGGCAGAAACTGCGACGAATTACAAAGTGCGTTCAGGTGATACATTGGGAGGTATTGCCAGTCGTTTTAAAACCAGTGTCAATGATTTGCGTGCACGCAATGCGTTGCATTCAACTAACCTGCATGCGGGGCAGGTTATAAAAATCCCAGTGAGTTAATAAGAAACCAGATTAACTGGTAATAAAAAGAAAGACTCACATACTCCTGCTTGATGGCCCCGTAAGGGGCCATTTTTTATTGAGAATTATTTGTTTTTTTTGTACCCCGTCAGCACCAGTTGGACATAATTACCTGATTACATAAGAGATAGTTTTAGCTCATCGTTAAGCCAAAGAGGAAAACGATGAAAAGATAGCACAGGAAAGACCATCCGCGATATACGTTGCACCACACGCAAACGGTATTCACCAGAAGAAAAAATCCATATTGTATTAGAAGGGCTACGAGGTGAAAACAGCGTTGCCGAAGTAATGTTGAAATTTCAGACATGATTTTGGGAACATCCACGCCTGTTTTTCAGGTCTAAATAGTGAAATTCTGAGGGGTTTATTCACATTCCGTGGCGCTCTGATCTAGTTTGGGTTCATACATCCGGTGAGACCGAGTATAAGTTGTGTGTGATTTTGTATTCGGCACACTTTGTTGTTAATGAAAATCATTGCAATTATATGAATTTTATCTATAAAATATAAAGATAAGCCTTTGTTTATCACCATAGAAAAACCAGTAATGCCAGGTAACTGTGGTGGAGCTTCAGCCAGTGCAGGATGAGATTTTTATGCTGGATAGATGTTGTTCCTGTAATTCAAAAAAAGGATCGTTGTTACATGGAGAACTCTGAAGATAACAATTTAGTTAAACTTCTGACTGGTAGATGGAAGCCCTACCTGTTTCATTTCGTCAGTCTGCTAGCCATTATATTGGTGGTTGTGGGTGCCTGGTTTATCCAGCAGTTTTTTGAAGAGCGTATACGCGCTGAGAAAGGCGAACTAATAACAGTCGTATTGAAACAGACTCGAAACCTGTTTCACGAATGGAACGAAGAACGCCGTGAAGAAGTCACTTCCTGGGCGCGAACCCACCTGATCCGTGAGACTACTCTTGCATTGCTGAAATCGCCTGATACAAAGCAGGCACTACAAGCTTCAGTCGCACAGGAAGTCTTACGCGAAATTCTTTTGCCTATTCTGGAAGGTAGAGAGCTTCAGGGTTTTTTTGTGATTTCCAAAAAGAGAATTAATCTGGCATCAGGTCGTGATGTCAATATAGGTGAGCCCAGTGTTCTTTCCCGATCCTATCTGGACAGGGCTTTTGCTGGAGAATCCTTAATCACTTTGCCTCAGCGATCAGAGGTAATGCTTCCTGATGCAAAGGGAGGACACTCGCTCGGACAACCAACCATGTTTTCCCTGGCGCCCGTCATGGCAAAAAATGGTGATGTGATCGCTCTACTTGCATTCCGACTTGATGTGATGATTGATTTCTCACAAATCTTTGATCTGGGTAAAGTGGGTGAAACCGGGGAGACCTATGCCTTCAACAAGGCCGGGCAATTGCTGAGTGAAAGCAGATATATAGAGGATCTCAGGAATGTGGGGTTACTGGGTTTGGATATGCATAGTATCTTTAATCTGCAATTACGTGACCCCGGCGGTAATGTGATGACGGGTTACCTCCCTGATACACTCCGTTTACTACAGCCGCTGACGCTAATGGCAGAAAAAGCTATACAGGGTGAGGACGGGATAAATCTGCAAGGCTACAACAATTACAGAGGGGTTCCAGTGATCGGGGTATGGCATTGGGACGACTCACTTAGCCTGGGTATTGCCACGGAAATTGATATTGAAGAAGCGTATGCGACGCTTCGATTATCACGGAAATTGATGATTTTCGGTGTCTCTTTTAGTGTTTTAGCCATCCTGGTCTTGAATATAGTTTTTAATATCGCCCGCTCACAGGTGGCCAGAAGCGAGACCAGCATGGTAAATGCCCAGCGCATTGCACATTTGGGTAGCTGGGATTGGGATATTGCGCATAATCGACTGGAATGGTCCGACGAAACCTATCGCATCTTCAAACAGGACCCGAAGCCGTTTAAATCTTCTTACGAGGCTTTTTTAAACGCCGTTCACCCTGATGATCGTGAAACCGTGACGGCTGCAGTAGATGATACGCTGAAGAGTAATAAACCTTATCAAATAGAGCATAGAATTATATGTCCCGACGGCAGCGAACGGATAGTGCTTGAACAAGGTGTTGTTGAACGGGATGTTCTGGGCGATCCGGCTTTTCTGCGCGGCAGCGTGCTTGATATTACCGACAGAAAAAAAGTAGAACAGGAGCTTACATTATTCAAGACTACCTTGGATATGATCGAGGACAGCGTGTTCATGTTTAATCCTCATTCCCTGAAATTCTTTTATGTGAATCAGGCTGCCATACAGCAGCTGGGTTACACCGAAGAAGAGTTACTCAACATGACACCGGCTGATATTAAACCGGAGTTTGACGACGAATCATTTATGGCATTGTTAAATCCGCTAATAAAAGGGCCGGAGCGCACCTTGTTGTTGCAGACTATGCACGAACGCAAAAACGGTAGTCGGGTACCGGTGGATATCGTGCTGCAGTATCTGGTCCCAAAAGATGAAAGCCCGCGTTTTGTAGCTATCGTCAGGGACTTTTCTGAACACCAACAAATTGAACGTCAGCTAAAAACCGAAAAAGAAAAAGCTGAACAGGCCACACAGTACAAATCTGAATTTCTGGCTAATATGAGTCATGAAATCAGAACGCCGATGAACGGTGTACTGGGGATGCTGGAACTTCTGGGAATCACTCAGCTGGATGAAAAGCAAAAAAACTATCTATCTACAGCTGAGAATTCAGCAAAATCATTACTCACCATCATCAACGATATTCTCGACTTTTCCAAAATTGAAGCCGGACACATGCAGTTGGAAAATGTGATCTTTAACTTACATAATACGGTTGAGGACAGCGTCATCTCAACGTCAAAGCAAGCTGAAACCAAACAGCTTGATCTTAATAGTTATATTTCAGCAGATGTACCACCGTTTGTTATAGGCGATCCTGTCAGGCTTCGCCAGATCATCACTAACCTGGCCAGTAACGCTATCAAGTTCACAACGACAGGGGAGATTAATGTTCGACTGCGCAAGATATCAGACAATGACAAGACGGTTTGCCTGTGTTTTGAGGTCGAGGATACCGGCGTCGGTATTGAAAAAGATAAGCTTGGTCACCTGTTTAATGCTTTTATCCAGGCGGATGGCTCAACCACACGCAAGTACGGCGGCACAGGACTTGGTCTTTCAATATGCAAGCAGCTAGTGTCAATGATGGGCGGTGAAATAAGTGTGAGTAGCAAGCCGGGATCGGGCTCCATCTTTTCGTTTATCACCATTTTCTCTAAAGTGGCACAAAGGGTGATATCGAACAGGCAGGCGTTGCCGCAAGATCTCAGGGTTCTGGTGGTTGATGATAACGATACCAACCGGACAATTCTGGGTAGCTATTTGTCAAGATGGAATGTTCAGAATGTGGGCGTTGGCGATACGGATGCGGTTCTACCCATGCTGAGTGATGCGTTAGCCGTTAGCAAACCCTACCATGTGATATTGCTCGATTTTCATATGCCAAAAATTGATGGCCTGGAGCTGGCGAAGAAGATAAAGGCTGATAAGGCTTTGCAGAATATCCATTTAATCTTGCTGAGCTCTTCAGGAGAGCTGGATTATGATGCTGATGAAGGCCAGCCTTGTATAGAGCGCCACCTTACTAAACCCGTCAGGCAGTCGGACCTTTATGATGTTCTGTTGCAGGTAACTGGGCTGAGTGAACAACAGCCAACAGAAAAGGACACAGGCGACAAAACAAATGTCCTGTTCAGCAGTGCAAGGGTACTGCTGGTTGATGATGTGGCGACCAACCAGGCGGTGGGTTCTGAAATGCTGAATAAACTAGGCATTAAACCAGTTCTGGCCAGTGATGGTCAGGCCGCACTCAGGGAAATAAAAAAGACAGATTTTGATCTTGTATTAATGGATTGTCAGATGCCTGTAATGGATGGTTATACAGCAACCGAGATTATTCGTGCGCAGGAACAGGCAGATGGTGAAGAACGTTTGCCGGTCATTGCATTAACAGCGAATGCCATGAAAGGTGACAGGGAAGCGTGTATAGCCGCAGGTATGGATGACTATCTTGCCAAGCCTATAAGCCTGGATGGTCTTCGCAGTATCCTGAGTCGCTGGTTGCCCGATGATAAGCAACATGAAGTTGTGCGGGATTTGAATGAAGGCAGCCCTGTAGACGAAGACGTTTCTGATTCGAAAACAGGCACAGCAAAGCCGGCTGATGTTTCTGATAGTGTGCTTGATAGCCAGGCACTGGGTGCTTTAATGAAGTTGGCGGGTGATCGTTTTGCATCGTTGATAGATAGTTTTGAGCGAGACATAAATAAGAACTTGCTCAGACTTCGTGATGCACTCAAACAGAGTGATGTAGAAAGTGTCGTTTTAGCTGCTCATGCGATGAAAGGTGCCGGGATGAATATGGCAGCGATACAATTTTCTGATTATTGCAAAAAACTGGAAATGCGGGCACGTGAAAGTGATATCAGTAATGCTCGGGGCCAGATAAAGAATATTGAAAATGAATACCAACGTGCTATAAAGGAGTTGAGAAAATTTAGCTAATTATATGATTAGAAGTGGTTATTGGTGCTATAACATTGAATATTATAGTTTGTTACTGCCACATCTTGTTTATGCTGGCTTGTTACAGTGAGTTTCCAGGGGGGTTCTTGTGAATGCCAAAGAATTAAACGTGAAAACCGCGCTTGTTATAGACGATGAAAAATTTATGCGTGACTTTCTATGCTCGGTGGTTGGGAAAGTGTGCTCTGGAAATGTTCTGTCAGTCTCTAGTGGTCAGGAAGCTCTCGATATTATCTCATCACGCGATGAACCGCTTGATTTCATACTCTGTGATCTGCAAATGCCAGAAATGGATGGTATAGAAGTCATTCGGCACCTGGCGGATATCGATTACAGTGGTGGCGTCATTTTGGTCAGTGGAGAAGATCAGCGCATACTTGAAACTGCAAATAGCATTGCAGAAGGGCGTGGGCTTAACCTTATCGGCAGTCTGACCAAGCCCGTGTCAGTAGAATCATTGTCTCAGTTGCTGGCTAATTATAATGTGGTAGAAAAAAAGCCAGCCTGGTCAGCGCCAGAGGTCTCTGAAGAAGAGCTGCGTTCAGCCATTCAAACAGGAGATATTTTTCTCCACTTCCAGCCCCAGATAGATATTAAATCAGGGGCTGTCAGAGGGGTGGAAGCACTGGCTCGCTGGAACCATCTGGAAAAAGGAATGATCCCGCCAGATATATTTATCAATATAGCAGAACAGTATCAGCTTATTGATGCTCTGACTGATACTGTGATCGAACAGGCTTCCCGGCAGGGTGCCCTCTGGTCCAGGCGAGGTTACAAATTTAGAGTTTCAGTCAATCTATCCATGGATAATCTGCGTGACCTGGATTTTCCTGATCGACTGGCTACATTAGTCGAATCAACTGGTATGGATATCAAAAATCTCAGCTTTGAAATTACCGAAAGCCGACTGGTGGAGGATCTTAGTACCTGCCTTGATATTCTAACTCGGCTGAGGTTGAAGGGGCCTGAACTCTCAATCGATGATTTTGGTACCGGTTATGCGTCCATGGAACACCTTAAAAAAATGCCCTTTAGTGAACTCAAAATTGACCGCGCATTCGTCAATGGTGCACATAGTGATGGCACGGCACGTGCAATACTTGAGAGTAGTATTTACCTTGCAAAACAACTATCCATGATTACGGTCGCAGAAGGCGTGGAAACCAGGGAAGACTGGGATTTAGTAGAGTCACTGGGCTGTGACCTGATTCAGGGATATTATGTTGCACGTCCAATGGATGCAGAGAGCTTTGACGGCTGGTTAGAACAGCGTTGATGCACAGTTTACGAACGCGGTTTACCGCTTTCTTGCTGCTGGTGGCGTTGGTTCCAATTGCAGTACTTTATTATTACAACCTTCACTCAAATGATGAAATTAAGAATGAACTTGCCACTGAAATTCTTGGTACAGCGTTTCTTGTCAATAGTGAAATAAACCAGTTTCTTGCAGATCGGGTAAAGCTCCTTGAAGTAACGGCTGGCAGTCTGGCCATTAAAGAAGGCAAGTTTTCTAACTTCCAACAATTACCGGTTCCAGAGTTCGTCGATAGCATCGAACGACTGTCAGATGTCTTTGATAGTTTCAGTTTGTTACTTCAAATTAATCGTCACGGCCGATTACTTGCAGCAGCAGCAACGACAGATGAGGGTGAGCAAATTGATGTCAGCACCTTATATAAAAAAGACTGGTCCACAGTAGGCTGGTTTGTTGATTCGATTGCCGAGGCAGATGCAACATTAAATAACATTTCCGCGCCACTCATTTTGAAACCGCTTAAAACCACGTTAGTGCCTGGTATTAACAGGCATACCGAGTACGTGTTACCCGTGGTGGTTCCAATAAGGAACCACAGTAATGAACTTCTGGGTACTATGGTTGCGTTTATAAGTGTGGATGCATTCAAGCACTTTCTGAAACAGGGGGCAGAAGCGTTAGGGAAGATCAATATACGGCACTCCCATTTGCATTTGGCGAGTAGCGATGGTTTTGTCTATGCCGATTATTCAAATATAAATTACGCTAATGATTCTGGTAACAGGATCCGCTATTCACACAAGGCTGTTTTGGCTGGCATCAGAAACAATCTGGCTGAGTATGATGAACGGGCTGGCAGGGGAATTTCGCAATGGATGTTTTACGAACCTGGGAATGAAAAGGGCGTACAACTGGTTGTCTATGACAGACGTTCATCTGCGGAAGATATTTATGGGCTCGGCTGGGTTGTTGTAATTCACCTACCTTCTGGCGAAGTGTTTGAGTCTGTGCGGAACGCTGCCCGTAACTTTACAACAGCTACGCTGGCCGTTATTGTTCTGGTCATCGTTTTTGGTTCCTGGGCAGGAACTACCCTGACAAAGCCTATTACATCCATTATCGAAGCCATGTCCCGTCTTAGAAAAGGTTCGACCATGGAGAAAGTGGAAGGTATGAGACGCAGGGACGAAGTTGGAAAACTGGCGAATGCTTTTATTTCTTTCCAGTATTTCATTAATAATCAAAATCGTGCGTTGCGCAAACAGGCTAATCAGTTTCAGGAATTAGTGCATGCGCGTAAGGAAGTTGAAACCTTGATGGTCAACTCAAACGAGCCACTATTTGTGGTGAACGCGCGGGGCATTATTGATCGTATAAATCCTGCAGCGGAAATGGCTTTTGGATATGACAAAGGAGAACTTGTTGGTAAGTCTGTAGCAGTATTGGTTCCTGCGCGATTCAAGGGGCATGATGAAATGCTCCATGCTTACATGGAAAATCCTGAATACCGTTCCATGAGTGCAAAACCCAATCTTCAAGGTCGGAAAAAAGATGGTAGTAAAATTTTTGTTGATATTTCCCTGTCCCCTCTGGAGACAGTAGAAGGTATGAAAGCACTTGTTAATGTTAGAGACCTGACACAGGAGCGTCGTGCTCAGGAAGAGACCCGTAAGTTAGCGTTAGTCGTTGAAAAAACCAATAATTTGGTTGTCATGACCGACAAGGAGCATAAAATTGTATGGGTAAATAATTCATTCGAGAGAGTCACCGGTTATACCAGGAAAGAAGTTATTGGTAAGAAAGTAGGGAGCATGCTGCGAGGTAAAGATACAAATGCGGAAACGGTAGCAACCCTGGATAGGGCGTTACACGATGGTCATGCAGTTCGGGTAGAGATTCTTAATTATACAAAAGACAGGCGCCCGATCTGGCTCGATATTGATATACACCCGGTATATGGTGAAGAAGGTATTGAACACTTTGTTGCGATTGAAACCGACGTGACCGTGCGACATTTAATGGAAGATCAACTGCGCAAGGGCAAGGATGAACTTGAGGGACAGGTTGCGGAACGTACAAAGGAGCTTAGCCTGGCATTGGAGAAGGCAGATGTAGCGGCACGTGCAAAATCAGCTTTTCTGGCTACCATGAGTCACGAGATTCGTACCCCGATCAATGGTGTCGTTGGCATGGTGGAATTGTTGCGTAACACTGCAATGCAGCCAAGGCAGATCGAGATGCTTGATGTGGTCAAGGATTCATCATTATCACTGCAGCGTATTATTGATGATATTCTGGATTATTCAAAAATTGAGTCCGGCAAACTGAATCTTGAACAGGTGCCCGTAAGCCTGAAAAAACTGGTCGCGAGTGTCTGTGAAATTCTCGGGCCAGCAGCGACCTCGCGGTCGGTAAATCTTGTTACCCATATGGACGATAAATTACCTGAAACTATACTGGCTGATCCGGTGCGCCTGCGGCAGGTTCTTTATAACCTTGTTGGTAATGCCATCAAGTTCACAGAGCCGTCAGGTATTATTCACGTCGATATTGTTGCCAGTGACATTAGCGATGAGTTAGCGGCCATAGAAATGATAGTGAGGGACACCGGCATTGGCATGTCAATGGATGATATTGATCATTTATTTAAACCTTTTAGCCAGGCCGATGAATCAACTACGCGTCGGTATGGAGGAACCGGGCTTGGGCTGTCGATTTGCAAGCGCCTGGTAGAAATGATGGGTGGTCAAATTGAAGTGGAAAGTAGCTCGGGTGAGGGCAGTATCTTCCGGGTAAAACTGGAATTTCCAGTAGAAGACGCTACAACTGAAGAGGCACCTGATCTGACGGGTGTACGCGTGTTAGGAGTGAGTGCGCCGGAGATGCAGGAAAGTGAGCTGTCCTACGTGCTGAAAGACTATATCAGCAGGGCGGGTGTTACGGTAGATTGCCTGTCCGAAAAAGATGAAGTTATCGTACAGACTGTTTCTGATTCGGCACGCACTGGAAACCCGTATGATGTGGTGCTGATCTGTCAACAGGCCACCACTGGTTATCACTATTCAACATATGAAGCATTGCATGCCATGCCCGAGGCTGAGCGACCAGGTATGCTAATGCTGATACCGCAAAGTGATCACAACAGCTATGCGGGTATTGCGACGGTGATTGGAAACCCACTCAATATCAACAAGCTGTTGGGATGCCTGGCGGTAGTAGCGGGCAGAACGGTTTCGGACAAAGTTAAGTGTTGCGTGGTAGCTGAAGAAGAATCTGAGCCTGGGAGAGTTACTGGTTCATTAAGTCAGACTGAGGATGAAACAGCTGAAAAAAAAGAAGATTTAATATTACTGGTCGAGGATAACCTGGTGAACCAGGAGGTTCTCAACATGCAGTTATCAGCCCTGGGATACACTGCCATGACGGCCGCTGATGGCCGTGAAGCGCTGGAGTTATGGAACCAACATGCTTTTGACCTGGTTCTCACCGATTGTAATATGCCTGAAATGGATGGTTTCGAACTGGCGAGAGCCATTCGTAAGGCAGAAATCGCGACGGGCACACACATACCCATCATTGCGGTTACCGCAAACGCCATGTCCGAGGAACTGCAGAACTGCTTTGATAGTGGCATGGATGATTGTTTAACCAAGCCTATTGAGATCGACAACCTCGGTCGAGCAATAGATAAGTGGTTAGCAGTTCCAGTACAAGACAACAAAGTCTGCGAGTGAAGAAACGAATGCACCTGTTAACCCACAGGTGTTAGCTGATCTAATGGGTGAAGACATCAAGCAATGTAAACAGTTACTGGTGAAATTCAGAGATTCATCCATACCGATTGTCAGTGAGTTAACTGCAGCATTAGAAGAAGTCAGATTTGATGAAATCACCATCCAGGCACACAAGCTCAAGTCGTCAGCGAAAACAGTAGGTGCAGAAGGTCTGGCTGATCTTTGCATTAATATGGAGCAGGCTGGAAAAGACAGGACTGAAGACAAGCTTCGAACTCTTGGCCCTAAGCTCACAGACGAATTTGACAGGGTTAAACACTACATCGATCAATTGGCATGACGCCTGTAGTCGTGAGGTGTTGGGTTAGCCGCCTCGGAGTCATTCATCTAACCAAAAAGACTCATCATATTAGTTCTTCTTTTATGCGCCACCATTATTGATGAAGTAAGCAGCTATTTAATAACCGTAGATTTTGGGAAAAGGCGCTCTATCCTGCCTATACTTGGGGGGTGTCGGGCGATGATGTCCTGATTATTCCAGAAATCTGTCGGAGGAAATGTTTATGTATCGCATTATGGTAGTTGATGATGAGCAGAACATTCTAAATGCTATGCGACGCCTCACGAGAAAAGAAAAAGACTGGGAAGTCGAGTTTTTTGATAGCTCCAAAGATGCATTACAGAGAGCGCGTGCGGCTAGTTTTGAACTGTTCCTGTCTGATTTCCGGATGCCAGAAATGGACGGTGTGAAGTTTCTTAGTGAAACGAAAGAACTTCACCCAGACGCAATGCGTCTCATATTAAGTGGTTACACTGATCTTGAGGCGTTACTGGGAGCGATCAACGAAGCGGAAATCTTTCGTTTTATCAGTAAACCCTGGCAGGATTATGATCTGATCACGACCCTGAAACAGGCGCTTTCCCAACGTGACATGCTGATGGAAAATCGCAGTCTGGCTGACAAGGTACGGGCACAAAAGGCAGAGCTGGAAAATCGCAAGACAGCACTCGAAAGGCTCAGAGAGAGCAACCCCATTCTGGCTGATGTTAAATGGTCGTCGGATGGCGCAATTATTCTGGACTAGGATGAATTTGTCGGGATGGGGCGAACATGGCTGATTACGATGAAGACAGTAATAGACTGACACTGAAGCTGGTGTATTACGGCCCGGCGTTGAGTGGAAAAACCACTAACCTGATGCGTCTGCATGACATCTTAAGTCCTGAACTCAAGGGTGAGATGATGGTGCTCGAAACCAAAAATGACCGCACTCTTTTTTTTGACATGCTTCCGCTGGGAATTACCGCACCGTCTGGTTTACTGATCAAACTGAAGTTATACACCGTGCCCGGCCAGGTGGCTCACGACAGTACGCGTAAAGCTGTTTTGTCACGTGCTGATGGCGTTGTGTTTGTCGCTGACTCACAACGTACCCAAAGCACCAACAATGCACAATCTTTTGAGAACCTGGCAAAGAATGTTGCACGCGTTGGCCTTGATTTTGACTCACTGCCTATGGTGGTGCAATTTAACAAACGTGACCTTGCCGAAATTGAGACAGAAGAAGAAGTTTTGCAACGCTGGAGCAAGACACAATGGCCGATAGTGTTTAGTGCCGCAACCTTGAGTAAGGGTGTAGAAGAGACTTTTCATAAATTGTTGCAGGCCGTTTATCTTTACGCAGACAAATACTACAGCCTCAACAGTAAACACGGGCTTGACCAAACAGCGTTTATTGCCGGTATAACAGGATCAAAAACTCTATCATCGGCGAGCAGCGGAGCCTGATAATGGATAATGACTATAGCCATAGCCTGCCGTTGCCGGCATTTGACAGGGAGCTTGATCTTGATGATCTTTTGTCAGGTATTAACCGGGTAAAATTAATGCAGGCAGTTCGCCAGTTACTTGATGTGCCTGTGCGCCTTGTTTCTGCGAATGGAAAGCTGTCGTTGGGTGATGAATTAACCACTGTGCATGTGCGTGCACCTGTTCGTTCAGAAATGGAAGCGGTTGCTTACCTCGAAGTGCAGGCCGATGCTGGAGAAAGATTAGCGGCCGTTGGCAATATGCTGGAAATGTTATTGCGCAGCACGGCTCGTTACCTGATGGCTTCCGACCTGCATCTGGAGGCGGTACAGTCAGATTACGAAGAACTCGCGAACAAACATGCGGAACTCCTAACATCCGAGCAAAAATATAAAGAGCTTGCCGAACATCTTGAGCAGCGCGTGGCTGAACAGGTGAAAACAATTGAAGTCGCACAGCGGCAACTTTATCAAACAGAAAAAATGGCTTCGGTCGGTCAACTGGCCGCCGGCGTTGCTCACGAGATCAATAATCCAATGGGTTTTATCAGCAGCAATCTGGCAACTGCTAGTGATTATGTTGAAACTATTTCAGGGTTTGCCGAACAACTAAGGCAAAGTGCCGCCAGTGAAGAACTGGAAAATGCCTGGAAAGAGGCCGATCTTGGTTTCGTGCTGGAAGATTTTAAAACGCTGTTACAGGAAAGCATTAATGGTGCGGAGCGGGTAACAGCCATAGTTAAGGATATGAAAGATTTTTCCAATGTTGATCGCGTTGATGAAGAAATTGCCGATATCAACACTATAATAAGGAGTGCCTGCAACGTTGTCCGTAGTGAACTGGGCGCCGGCATCGAACTGGAACTGGAGTTGGCAGAACTGCCAGACACGAAATGTCAGCCAGGCCACCTTGGACAGGTCTGGTTGAGTTTGTTGCATAATGCAGCACAGGCCATCGATGGCAAGGGAAGCATAGCAATTCAGACCAGCTGTGAAGATGATCGCATCATGGTTCGTATTAGTGATACCGGTGTCGGTATGTCAGAAGATGTGATGAACCGGGCATTTGAGCCATTCTTTACCAGCCGGGAAGTAGGTCAGGGAATTGGCCTAGGTCTTACTGTAAGTCGCGATATCATCCAGGCGCATGGCGGCGAAATAAAAATAGAAAGCAAAGAGGGAGAGGGTGCAACAGTTAGCTTGTGGTTGCCTGTTGTTACTCAAATAAATAGTGCAGATAGATGTGTAAAAAAGTAGCTGTAGAAAATAGCGCATCTGAATAATTAGCGAGTAATAATAATGTCACAATACGCATCATTGTTTTCAGACTCAGACGGTCAGAAACCCGAAAAGGCGCAAGACAAAGCACAACCTTATACAATCCTGATTGTTGATGACGAACCGAATGTCGCGAATGCACTCAAGCGTGTGTTTCGGCAGGAAAACTACCGTGTCCTGACGTCGCTTAATGGACAGGAAGCGCTTGACCTGCTGGCCAAAGAAACCTGTCAGCTGATGATTTCCGATTACATGATGCCAGTGATGAACGGTGCTGAACTGTTGCGCAAGGTCAAGAAAAATTATCCTGAAATGATACGTATCATGCTGACCGGGCATGCCGATACCGATGCAGTCATGTCGGCGATTAAGGACGGCGCAGTCTACAAGTTTATCCTTAAGCCATGGAATGATGATGATTTGCGTATCACGGTTGCGTTAGCACTCGAACAATTCGATCTGCTGCAGAGCAACAAAGCTTTGCAAAAACAGAACATGGCCAGGGAAAAGGAAATAAACGCACTGTCAAAAATGACACTAACCCATCGTAGTCAGCTGGCCATAATGTTACATAAGCGCAATTTGTTAAATGATCAACAGGTGCAGGAGCTTTACAAACTTCAATTAATACACAAAGAACCGATATTAAATCTCATACTTGAAAAGGACTGGATCAGCGAAAAGAAAATACGGGAAGTACTACGCAAAGATTTCATGGTTGAAGAAGTCATGCTGGATGAAGCACAGATTGATCCAGGAGTAATCGCACTGATTCCACGCAGTTTGTGTGAGCGATATATGGTGTTGCCGCTTAAGCAGGCCAATCGCCGTTTGACACTGGTGATGGCGGATCCTATGGATGAAGGAATGCTGGATGATCTGAAATTCACCACCGGCCTGGACATCGAGCCAGTCATGGCTGACATCGCCGATATAAAGGCGAAGATAATAGAAATCCACGGTGAAGATAGCACGTCATTTGATGATTTCGATGCCCTGCTCGATTCGTCGGATCCTTACGAAGGTATCGAAGTCCTCATAGAAGACGAAGATGAGATGTCTCTTGAAGAGTTGCTGCATGGCACAGATGAGCCACCGGCGATCAGGCTGGTCAATGTTGTTATTCTTGAAGCGGTACGCCTTGGTGCAAGTGACATACATATTCAACCGCGCACTAAATCCGTCGTTGTTCGCTATCGCATTGACGGTGTTCTGGTCGACAAGATACACATTCCACACAATTTACATATGGCGCTGGTGTCGCGCATCAAGGTCATGTCGGAACTGGATATCACTGAACGCCGGCGGCCACAGGATGGACGCATTACCGTAAAAACACCGATGCGTATCATCGACCTGCGTCTTTCCACCTTGCCGACAATCAATGGTGAAAAAATCGTCATGCGCATACTCGATCGTAATGCGTCGGTAGCAGAAATCGATGATCTGGGTATGTGCGATATGGATCTGGCGCGTATAAAAAATGCCATCAGTAAACCGCAGGGTATTATTCTGGCAACAGGCCCGACCGGTAGTGGTAAAACGACAACCCTGTATTCGCTTTTACAGAATACAGCGACAACAGAGAAAAATTACGTCACCATCGAAGACCCGGTTGAGTATTACCTCGATATGGCCGCACAGGTGATGGTAAAGGAGCGGATCGGGTTAGATTTTTCCGTAGTATTGCGTGCCATCCTCCGGCAGGATCCTGACGTGATACTGCTGGGTGAGATCAGGGATCACGCTACTGCTGAAGTCGCGTTTCATGCTGCACTCACCGGTCATATGGTGTATTCAACGCTTCATACTAATTCGGCTGTAGCCACCATCGCACGCCTGTTTGATCTTGGCCTCAAGCCTTATGTTCTGGCATCTGCACTGGAAGCAGTCATCGCACAGCGCCTGGTGCGCAAGATCTGTAGTCACTGCAAGCAGGATGTCAGTCCTGATAAAGAACTGATCCATCGGCTTGGACCTGTTTTTGAAAAAGCTGATATGCATTATTTCAAGGGCAGTGGTTGCACTAAATGCAACAAAACCGGCTACCGCGGACGCGTGGCTCTGTATGAGGTACTGGTAATGAGCGAAACCATGCGGCATTTGATATCCACCGACGGCAGTATACTTGAAATTACTGAACTGGCCGCAAAGGAAGGTACTTCGACACTGGTTGATGATGCGCGTGTCAGGGTCGATGCAGGACTCACTACCGCAGAAGAAATTTTGCGCGTACTGGGAGCGCAGGTGATTGTATGATGAAATCAGCTCAAAAACAGGAACAGGTTCAGGATCAGCCAGAAGCGGCGCTCGGCACCAAACACGTCAGGTTGTTGCTGGTAGACGACAATGCGCAGCATACCGAGGCGATGCATAAAATCCTATTACTGCATGATGACATAGAATTATTTCATTGTTCCGACTCATCGCAGGCACTTAATGTTGCTAGTGATGTACAACCGACGGTAATCATGCAGGCCATGGTTATGTCAGGCACTAACGGGCTCGATCTGGTCAAAGCATTCCGTGAGCAGGAAGCGCTTGCTGATGTGCCAATAGTTGTTATTTATTCAAAGGATGATGAACCTGATACAAAAGAAGCGATATTTTCCGCCGGCGCTGATGATTGCCTGATCAAATTATCCGGTGAGGTCGAGACCATTGCCCGTATTCGTTATCACTCGCGGGCCTGTACAGAACACCGGGAATTGCAGGACGCAAT
>QIHT01000040.1 GCA_003229115.1 Gammaproteobacteria bacterium
CACCCCTTCGGGGCTTCGTTCAAATCGCTGCTGGCGATTTAGTCGCACCTACAATTAATACCCCGTCAGCTTGCTGCGGGGTAGTTTATTTCCAGAATACATTCCTTTCTAAATGAGCTGAAACGCTGGCTCAAAGTTATTGCCATAATTGTTGATGGATTAATTGCCGTGTTTCTGCGCAGTGATGTTTTTTTTGACGCAGATTAAAGATAGATAACCAGTGGTTGTTCGTCTAAATGCTTCACATTGTTTGTAAGCATTGCATAATCATCAGCTTTTGCAGTTACTGGTACAAAAAATAAGGTTGAATCACAATTGTATACATAACGATAATGTCGTCTTATTGTATTGATACGAAAATTGGCGAACTTTGTTATAGTGAGTCTGTCTGTTCTTTGTAATTTATTATAAAGGTATGCCTCTATGGCTATTCTCATTAAAAAACCCAATGCTATAAAAGCATCCGAGATTACGCCTGAACCTGTTTATCTTGATCGACGTAGATTTATGCAACAGAGCTTAGCTACGGGTTTTCTACTGGCAGCTGATGCGATGCTACCTGCATGGGCAAAGCGGTGGCCTGAGTTATCTAAAAGTGTTTTCAACACAGGCGATGAAGTCAATTCGTTTGAAGACATAACCCATTACAATAATTTTTACGAATTCGGTACTGGTAAGAAAGATCCGCAAAAAAATGCAGGCTCATTCAATCCCAGGCCCTGGAGTATCGCGGTTGAGGGAGAATGCGACAAACCGGGCGTGTTTAATCTTGAGGATTTTATTAAACCCTACGCACTGGAAGAACGTATTTATAGATTGCGTTGCGTTGAAGGCTGGTCGATGGTTATTCCGTGGGTAGGATTTTCATTGGCCGATATGCTGAAAACTTTCGCACCCAATTCGAAAGCAAAATATGTTGAATTCACGACTTTATTAGATAAGTCCCGTATGCCCGGACAAAAACGTCGCGTATTGCGTTGGCCATATGTCGAAGGACTGAGAATAGATGAAGCCATGAACCCGCTACCGATTATGGCAGTGGGTTTGTACGGTGATACTTTACCTAATCAAAATGGTGCGCCTATCAGGCTGGTTGTTCCCTGGAAGTATGGTTTTAAGAGTATCAAGTCTATTGTGAAAATCAGGTTTACTGAAACACAACCCAGAACCACATGGAACCTAAGTGCTCCTAAAGAGTATGGTTTTTATTCAAATGTGAATCCCATCGTAGACCATCCCAGGTGGAGCCAGAAAAAGGAACGTGTAATCGGTTTGCCTTTTTGGGCGCCTAAACGTGATACAGAACTATATAATGGTTATGGCGAGCAGGTGGCGCATTTGTATCAAGGTATGGATTTGAGGAAGAACTTCTAAAGACTTTTTGCCGCGAATTGCGCAAAGGACGCGAAAGTTTAAAAACAAAAAACAGGTTTTATTTGCGTTCTTTGCGCAATTCGCGGCAAAAAAATTTTAAAAAAATGAAAAGCCTTTCACAAAAACAAGTATCTTTTATTGTAAAACCCATAACATTTTTATTATGCTCAACGCCTTTTCTGTTGCTGGTGTTAGATACTATAAATAATAACCTGGGTGCTAATCCTGTTGAGGAAATGACGCATCAAACAGGTGAGTGGGCGTTACGGTTTTTATTAATTACATTGGCTGTTACGCCTTTGCGAAAATTGACGGGTATGAACTGGTTAATTAAAATCAGGCGTATGCTTGGTTTGTATGCATTTTTCTATGCGTTTATGCACTTCATTACTTATATTTGGCTGGATCAATTTTTTGACTGGGCGGAAATTCTTGTCGATATTCCGAAGCGGCCTTTCATAACAGTGGGATTTGCGGCATTTGTTTTGTTAATACCGCTAGCGTTTACCTCAACAAACAAAATGATGGGCAGGTTAAAGAAAAACTGGCAGCGATTACACAAGCTGGTTTATATCATTGCAATGTTAGGTGTGCTGCATTTTCTCTGGGTGGTTAAGGCAGATACGTTTGAGCCATTGGTTTATGCAGTTATTTTGCTGGGATTATTTGTATTTAGAGCTATAGAGCAAAGAAGAAAAAACTAATTTGCCGCGAATAACGCAAAGGGCGCAAAAAATACATTAATTATTTGTTTTACTTCGCGCCCTTTGCGTTATTCGCGGCAAGAGAGGTTTGTATTACCCAAGTTCGCCTGGGTAATCAGCGATGCCCGGATCTTTGCTTACACCAATCAGTTTAGGATGATTGATTTTAGGCAAATTCAACACGTCATTTTTGTCTTTGTTTTTGATAATGTAGTCACGTACCACATCCCAGATCAAACGACCTTCGGGGGTGCGATTTACCACGGCCCAGCCTGCAACTTTATAGGTTTTGTCAGCTTCGATTGGATGACCATTATCCAGTCTTGCATCGGTGATGCGCTCGTACAGTTTGCGTGAGGGTTCAATCGTGTAATCCATGCCACCAACGCGAACCATGTCACCGCCGGATTGCAGATACGGATTTGGGTCGAACAGGTTGTCTGCAACCTGTTCGAGGACGTTTAATAAATCCTTGCCTTTCATTTCATTGACGTAGGTTTCGCCATAGGTTAATGAACATTGTGTCATGACGTCTTCCATGGTTATCCAGTCACCTTTAAGCGTGGTGGTGCCCCAGCGTACACCCGCAGACATGGCCACATCCGCCCCGTATTCCTTGCGTAGTGCGTTACATATGACCTGGTCCCAGGTGCCCATGAAGTTGCCGCGTCGGTAAAGCGTGCGATCAGCTTTCGCCAGTTTTTCGCTTAAAATTTCTTCGTAAGTTTTGCCTAAACGTTTTTTATTAACCTGTAATTTTTTAGCGCGGCTTTCAACGATGTTTTTGTCGTATTTTTTCTGACGCATCTGATCGATGTAGGCCTGCAGTTCTTTATCTGCAGGTAGTGCGTCGGAGATAATAGGTAGCATCTGGTAGTTCATGCTTTTGATCTTTCCGCCGGAAATATCAAAATCCATAACGCCGAGGAACTTGCCGTTAGAACCGGCGTTAGTTACCCAGCACTCGTTGCCTTCCACATTTTTGACCTTGATGGGTTGTGGAATGCCGTCGTGTGTATGGCCGCCAAACACTGCGTTCAATCCTGGAACGCGTTGAGCCATTTTTATATCAACGTCCATGCCATTGTGTGAAAGAAGAACAATGGCATCGGGTTTTTCATTCGCGCGAATGTCCTGTACCAGCTCAATCATGTCGTCTTCGCGCAGACCAAAAGACCAGTCCGGGAAAAATTCCTGCGGGTTGGCATTGGCGGTTCGCGGAAAAGCCTGTCCTATAACAGCAATGCGCGCACCACCCACTTCACGCATGACATAGGGCTGGAAGGCATGACCTGTATCTTCATCAAACAGCCCACGACCATCATAGGTTTCGACCAGTTTGGCGTATTCGTCGCCCATTAAAGAGTCTTCTTTAACCCGGACGTTCTGGCCGATAAAGTCACCTTTGAACAGGGCAACGTTACTCAGTACTTCGTTTTCTTTATAGGTGAATTCCCAATGTCCTACCATGACATCAATGCCGAGAATGTTTGAGGCTTCGACCATGTCCACACCGCGTGTCCATAATGAAGTGCCCGAGCCTTGCCATAAATCGCCGCCATCCAGCATCAGGGTATTCTGGCGGCCACCCATCTGCTCGCGTAGCTGGTCACACAGTGTTTTCATGTTGGCCATGCCGCCCATGCGGCCGTATTTTCGGGCGGCTTTTTCGAAATCGAGATAGGTGTAGGCGTAGGACTCCAGAGTATCAGGCTTCAAACCCACGTAGGATAGTAGTTTTTTACCGACAACGTGAGGCGGGCGTCCGTAAGCATCACCCATGCCCAGATTAACGTTGGGTTCACGAAAATAAACCGGATTAAGCTGACCGTGAAAATCTGTGCAATGCAGGATTCGTACGTTGCCTTTTTTTGGAATCTTGTAGAAATCCCGGGGCAGGCTGGAAGCATTGGCATACTGGTAAAACCAGGGCAAAGTGCCTGCGGCGGCGCCGGCACTCAATATTTTAAGAAATTCACGACGATCGATTCGTGACATAGTAGACTCCTCATCTCAGGGCGACATCAGCGCGCGCGATGTCTTTTATAATTATCGTTGACAACAAATAATATCCTAAATCTATCCACTGTGTCACCCAAAAAGGTGACGTCTTTATGAAACGTTTATTCATCATTTTCCTTGCTTTTTCTGGTATGACATCGCCGGTGGTGGCTGATGTGGTCAAGCCTGCGCTGGTGGAAATAAGCGTCTATGCCGAGGGCACTGTCCAGGTCGAAATTCGAGCCAGTCTCGAAGCCCTGCTAACCGGGATTAATGCACAGTATAAGAACACGCAGGATGCCCCGACGGCTGATGAATATGACGAATTCCGTGTTATGCCGCCTGAAGAACTACGGCAACAATTTCTGACTTTTCAAAAGGACATGCTCGAGCAATTATCCCTCAAGGCCGATGGTCTGCCGGTGGTGCTCAGTGTCGAATCTATTTCTATTCCAGAGGCCGGTTATACCAAGGTGCCCCGTATTAGTACCATTGTTCTAGGCAGTGAGCTGAACCGAAGCGTGGAAAATTTACAATGGTATTATCCAGAGCGTTTTGGCGACAACGCCGTCAGGGTCAGGCAGATTGACGAGGTCAATGAGAAGTGGCACTGGTCAGAATGGCAATGGCTGCGCAGTGACCAGTCAAGCAAGCCATTTTCTCTGGATGAGCTTTTCACTCGTCAACCAGTCACTGATGTGATTATTTCTTACATGGTGATTGGGTTTGAGCACATCGTGCCCAAGGGCAGTGATCATATCCTGTTTATTCTGGGTATTTTCCTGCTCAGTATAAAAATGAAGCCGTTATTGTGGCAGGTCACGATGTTTACCATTGCTCATACCATCACCCTGGGCCTGTCGATGAATGGCGTCATCAGTTTGCCGCCGAATATAGTGGAGCCGCTGATTGCGCTGTCGATTGCTTATGTGGGTATTGAAAATATTTTCGCAAAGCACCTGCATAAAAGCCGATTGCTTCTGGTGTTCTGTTTTGGTTTGTTACACGGGCTCGGTTTTGCAGGCGTGCTCGCCGATTTTGGTATGCCGGATGACGATTTCGTCATTGCCCTGATCAGTTTTAACGTGGGTGTTGAGCTGGGACAGTTGACAGTGATCCTGGCAGCATTTCTTGCGGTGGGTTTATGGTTTTCTGCCAGGCCATGGTATCGCAAAGTGATTATTATTCCGGGCTCGGCCGTGATATCAGTGGTCGGATTATTATGGACTTTTCAACGACTGGGTGGGTAATTCGACGCTGTCAGCGTGCTTTAAAAAATTTCGGTTATGGCTCCCTTTTTACTGGCTGGCATCAGGTTTAACTCAAATTAATCTAAAAAACTGATTTTCATTAATTTTCTTCACATAGTTACAATACTAATGATGAAAAAATATCATGAACACATCATAACATATTGATATTTAATACATAACAAGCTTTTCTTTTTTCACAGGTTTTGACACGAGAAAAAAATTTTCTCTCCCCGGATATTTGCAATTCAGCAGGTAAATACCTATGCTTATTATGTAGTTACTTAAACGGATTTAATCGAGGCAGTAAATATGGACAAAATCACAAAATGTGTTTTTCTGGTTATTCTTGCTTGTTCTTACAACGCATCTGCGTCGTTAATACACCACACCGATACTGCGGATGATGATTCGTGGAAGTTGAAGTCACATCAGCGCGTGACTGATCGATACACTATTGATGTGGATGTTATTTTTGCTGAAATGGAACGCTCAAAGCTGGTTTCCCGTAAACATTCAGATGTATTTAAAAAGCGTAGAGGAGATGCCAGAAAGCATTCTGGTGTTTTCAAGAAGAAAAAGGATCACAGCCGATCTATAGAATGGATGGACGATGATGGTTTTTTTACAAAAAAACATCCCCGCCGAGACAGGCCGCATTTTGAATCAAAGTGGCATGAGCCTGGCGGTCACCATCCGAAAATAGATTTTAAACATCATCATGGTCATATTCCGGCAGTTCCTTTGCCCGCTGCCGTCTGGTTGTTCGGTTCGGGTTTAATTGGCCTGATAGCTTTCGCGCGTAAAAAAGCTTAGTACCGTTTAATTTCATAAAAAAAACAGCGACAGGGATTAACCCCTGTCGCTGTTTTTTTTTGGCCTTGCACTTTAACTCATCGTTGGCACAGGCTATCATCGCCACGTGAATAGCGATTGAGATTTCTGGCGTGATATCTGAAAAACCAAGTATTAAAGCAGCCGGGTTACTATTGGCTTTGCTGGTTTTATTAACAGCATCAATAAGCAACGCGAATGACTATACCATTACCCCTTTCACCGGTTTCCGCGCCAGTGATTCATTAGAGGGTGAGGAAGATGCGACAGGAGAAATCGTCAAGGTTAATGTTGACGAAACATCCAGCTTTGGTTTCATACTATCGATGAGACGTGATCGCGTATCAACCTATGACCTGTACTTCAGTCGGCAGGATAGCAAACTTTTTTCGCGTTCAGCTGACGTTCCGGAAGGCGGGTTAGACGTCAGGATCGATTATTTTCATCTGGGCGGTACGGTTGATTATGAAGCTGACAAGTTGCGACCCTTTGCCACCGGCGGTTTGGGCATCGCTCGAATATCACCTGCGAATGACACCTCTGGCACAGAAACCAAATTTTCATTCTCACTTGGCGGTGGCGTAAAAGTGCCGATTTCAGAAAATGTTGGCTTGCGTTTTGAAGCACGGGCGCTTGGTATCACCACCAGCGGAGACCGCAGGATTTTCTGCTCTAACGGACAGTGCCTGGTGCAGTTTGAGGGCAGTCTTTTTCTCCAGTATGAAGCAAGTGTCGGGCTTTCAATTGCGTTCTAGATCTGAATATTACAACCAGGCCTTTAGGGCATGGTTGAAGATTAGTGGTTACGCCTGAAAAAAATCATTTTTCACCACAGAGGACACAGAGGTACACAGAGGTTTTTTATTTGTGCGGAAGCACAAACCAATCTACGGCTTTTCTCTGTGTACCCCAGTGACCTCTGTGGTTCAAAAAAAAGTTGATAAACGGCTATAGCGCAGGTGGTATCAAATTCATTCATGGAAATCACAGTCGTTTCCTGATTAAATCCGCGCATGTTCCAGCCTAAAGAAGTTTTCATCGGCCTGCGCTACACCCGCGCTAAACGCAAAAGTCATTTTGTGTCATTTATTGCTTTCATATCCATTGCCGGAGTTTCGCTGGGGGTGTTTGCCCTTATCGTTGTGCTGTCGGTGATGAATGGTTTTGGCAATGAATTGCGTAATCGCACGCTCAGCATGACTTCGCATGCCACGGTGACGGGGCTTGATGGTTATTTATCCAATTGGCGAAAGACTTCCGAGCTGGTAAGCAGGCAGCCAAAAGTTGAAGGAGTTGCGCCTTATATTGCCAAAGAAGTGATGTTGTCCAACGGGCGTCGTGTTGGTGGTTCGCTGGTGCGCGGCATCATACCTGAGCTGGAAAAAAACGTTTCACAGGTCGAAAGCAAAATGGTATCCGGTACTTTGACTGATTTAAAGCCGGGCGAATACGGCATTGTGTTAGGAAGAGAACTGGCTAACTCACTGGGGGTTTACGAAGGTGATCGGGTGACGGTTATAACCCCGCAGGCGACGGTGACCGCCGTGGGTGTTACACCCCGATTGAGAAGGTTTAAAGTTGTTGGTGTGTTTGAAGTGGGCATGAATCAATTCGATAGCGCCATGTCTTACATGCATATCGTAGACGCTGGCAAATTATTTAGATTAAAAGACAAAGTCTCTGGTGTGCGTTTGCGACTCACCGATTTATTTGAAGCACCTGCTATATCGCGTGATCTTGGCCGGGCTTTGGGTGAAGCGTTCTGGGTCAGAGACTGGACGCGTCAGCACAAGAATTTTTTCAAAGCACTTAAAACAGAAAAAACCGTGATGTTCATTATTTTGTTAATGGTGGTAGCGGTGGCCGCGCTTAATATTATTTCGACCTTGATGATGACGGTCACCGACAAGCAGTCGGATATCGCCATTTTGCGGGCACTCGGTATAACGCCGGGCAGCATTATGGCCATTTTCCTGATTCAGGGTGCAGTGATTGGTTTAATCGGCACGGTGATCGGTGTTGCACTGGGTGTACCGGTCGCGCTTAATGTGTTTGAAATCGTTTCCTGGATGGAGCAACTCTTCAGCACAGACTTTTTGCCCGCTGATGTGTATTACATTAGCGACGTTGTCGCTGATGTCAGGGCTGATGAAATTCTAACTTACGCACTGTCTGCCTTTGCTATCACCATGCTGGCCACCATCTATCCTGCATGGAAAGCTTCCAGAACACTGCCCGCGGAAGCACTGCGTCATGAATGATTCCAATAATAATCCTACCGACTTCAGCCTGGAGGCGGTTGGTCTGGGTAAATCCTATAAAGAAGGAAGTGGCGAAGAACTGCACGTGTTGTCTGACATTAACCTGTCACTGCATCAGGGAGAAACCGTGGCCATTATCGGTTCTTCCGGTTCGGGCAAAACCACTTTGCTGAATCTTCTGGGTGGTCTGGATGAAGCCACTTACGGCAAGGTGATTTTAAATGGTGATGATCTTGCCAGACACAGTGAAAAAAAACGATGCACGGTAAGAAACCGGCATCTGGGTTTTATTTACCAGTTTCATCATCTGCTGCCTGAATTTACCGCGCTTGAGAATGCGGCCATGCCGTTACTGATTGCTGGCCTCACACCCGATGAAGCCATAAAGCGCTCGACAGCTATTCTGAGTGAGGTCGGTCTGGCGAGTCGCCTGCATCACAAACCTGGCGAATTATCCGGTGCGAACGTCAACGTGCAGCGATTGCCCGTGCGCTGATACACCAACCTAATTGTGTACTGGCGGATGAACCCACCGGCAACCTTGATCGCAAAAATGCGGAACAGGCGATTGAATTAATCATCGATCTCAACCGCGTCTACCAGACGGCGCTGATGATTGTTACCCATGATTTGCACATCGCCGAGCGAATGGATGCTATTTACACACTAGAGGATGGCATTCTTCAAGCACAATAAACTGGAATCTATTGTTTTACTCTGCAGAGTTTAATTCTAGCGATATTTGTAGGAGCGGCTTTAGCCGCGATAGTCAGGCTAGAAAGCTATTCGCGGCTAAAGCCGCTCCTACAACTTGCTTCCAACCTTGACCCACTGTGGCTTTCCTTTCATAATTCCGTCTTGGCACTCATCAACGTAGAGTGCCAGTTTTTTATTTTTATGGTGGACCATGCCAGCTAATTCCGGGTTACTCAATGAACGTGCCGCTTTCCTGCTCAAGAAGCTGGTTAATAGCTACATATCCGACGGTCAGCCGGTTGGTTCAAACCAGCTGGCAAAAGATGCGGGGCTGAATATTAGCCCGGCAACCATCCGCAATGTGATGTCGAGTCTGGAGAAAAAAGGCCTGGTTAAAGCGCCGCATACCTCTGCCGGTAGAATCCCCACGGAAGAGGGCTTCAGGATGTTTGTGGACAGCTTGCTGGAAGTGCAGCCACTGCAGAAAAAACTGCTGACCAAGCTCAAACTTGAACTCGACCCGGATCAGGATACGGAATCATTGCTCAACCATGCCAGCCAGATGGTGTCTGAGTTGACGCACATGGCGGGCGTGATTTCGATACCCAAACCCAGCCAGTCGGTATTGCGTCACATCGAATTTCTGACCTTACCGGATAAACGTGTACTGGCGATACTGGTGACGAATGAGAAAGAGGTGCAGAACCGGGTTATTCATCTCGACAAAGAATACAGTGCAGAACAATTACAAAGTGCGGCTAATTTTCTGAACCAGCACTTTTCGGGCAAGGATATTTACCAGATTCGAAAAGACCTGCTTTCTGAACTGGGTAATGCGCGCCAGAATATGGACGATATTATGCAGACGGCGATTGATGTTGCCGGTAAAGCGCTATTAGACGAAAAAAACGACAACCAGCCGTACCTGGTGCAGGGCGAAGGTAATCTTGTCCGGTATGGCGACGCTAAAGATACCGACCAGCTCCAGCAGATGCTCGAAATGTTTAATCATAAACGCGACATGCTGGGATTGCTGGATCGCTGTATTCAGGCCGAAGGTGTAAAAATATTTATCGGTCATGAAGTGGGTATCGAAGGGCTGGGCGACTGTAGCGTGATTACGGCCCCTTATTCGGTCAAAGGCGAATGTTTAGGCGTTTTAGGTGTGATTGGGCCCACCCGGATGAATTATGACAAGGTGATTCCGGTGGTTGATGTTACTGCCCGGTTATTGGGCGAAGCCCTGAATCATTGATAAAACTTACGTTATTGTGGATCGAGCAAGGCAAAAAAAGAAAGCCATCATTGCGAGCGGTAGCGCGGCAATCTTTAGTAGGGTGGGCATTGCCCACCATCACCCATGTCGGGCAATGCCCGACCTACTGGTTCGCAATGACAGCAGAGCGTAACCCTTGAATTTTCAGGAAAAGTCACCATGGTGTGGCCAGAAACAATATTTAGAGTGGAGTTGGTATGTCATCACGTGATGCAAGCAAAAAAAAAGCGGTAGTGGACGAAGCCATCAAGCCGCAAGAGCCTGATGCCGAAGCAGAAATGCTTGAAGAGGAAGCAGCGCTGGTCGAGGCTGAAGAGCAGCTGATAGAGCAGATTAATCAGGCCCAGCAAAAGGCCGATGAGAACTGGGAACTGCTACTGCGCACCAAGGCAGAAATGGAGAACCTGAGGCGCCGTACCCAGAAAGATCTGGAAAACGCCCACAAATTCGGCAATGAAAAGCTGGTCAGTGAGCTGCTGCCCATCATGGATAGCATGGAACTGGGTCTGGCGGTCGAAGACGCCAGCGCAGAAAGCCTGCGCGAAGGCATGGAACTGACAGCCAACATGGTCAGCCAGCTGTTCGAGAAATTTAATATCGAGGCCATCAACCCGGTTAGTGAGAAGTTCGATCCTGAGCTACACCAGGCCATGAGCCTGCAAGCTACGGACGAGTTTGAACCCAATACCGTGATCTCAGTGATGCAGAAAGGGTATCTACTTAATGGCCGGCTGGTCAGACCCGCGATGGTGATGGTTTCAAAAGCGGCAGACGAAGAAAAACAGGACTAAGGCATTGAAAAATGGGCATTTGGCCCCACATATAGACTCAAGCAAGATTATTATTTTATTGGAGATCAACACATGTCAAAAATTATCGGTATAGATCTGGGAACCACCAACTCCTGTGTCGCAGTGATGGATGGCGATAAGCCCAAAGTCATTGAAAACAGCGAGGGTGATCGCACCACGCCATCGATTGTGGCGTTCACAGACAGCGATGAAGTGATCACCGGCCAGCCCGCCAAACGTCAGGCAGTGACTAACCCTGCGGATACCATGTACGCGGTCAAACGTTTGATTGGTCGTCGTTTTGACGAAGAGGTCGTACAGCGCGATATCAAACTGGTTCCCTACAAAATTATCAAAGCCGATAACGGCGATGCCTGGGTTGAAGCCCACGGCAATAAAATGGCACCGCCTGAAATTTCAGCGCGTGTGCTGCAAAAAATGAAAAAAACGGCGGAAGATTATCTCGGTCACGAAGTCACCGAAGCGGTGATAACAGTGCCCGCGTATTTCAACGATTCACAACGTCAGGCAACCAAAGACGCCGGCCGCATTGCGGGCCTTGAAGTTAAACGTATCATTAACGAACCCACTGCCGCAGCACTGGCTTACGGCATGGATAAAGACCGTGGTGATTCCAAAATCATTGTTTACGATTTAGGTGGCGGTACTTTTGACATCTCCGTGATTGAAATCGCAGAAATCGACGGCGAACACCAGTTCGAAGTATTAGCCACCAATGGTGATACTTTCCTCGGTGGTGAAGATTTTGATATGCGTCTAATCGATTATCTGTCTGATGAATTCGAAAAAGACTCAGGCATTAATTTGCATAACGATCCACTGGCATTGCAACGTCTGAAAGAAGCCGCTGAAAAAGCCAAGATCGAATTATCATCAACGCAACAAACTGATGTAAATCTGCCCTACATTACAGCAGATGCCAATGGTCCTAAACATCTCAACATCAAGGTGACGCGTGCCAAACTCGAAAGTCTGGTTGAAGATCTGGTTGACCGCACTATTGACCCGTGTAAGGTGGCGTTAAAAGATTCAGGGCTGTCAGCCAGCGATATTGATGACATCATCCTCGTCGGTGGTCAAACACGTATGCCCAAGGTTCAGGAAGCGGTACAAAACTTCTTCGGTAAAGAGCCTCGTAAAGATGTAAACCCCGACGAAGCGGTTGCTGTCGGCGCAGCGATTCAGGGCGGTGTGCTTGGTGGTGATGTCAACGACATTCTGTTACTTGACGTAACGCCACTGTCACTCGGTATCGAAACCATGGGCGGCGTTATGACCAAACTGGTTGAGAAAAACACAACCATTCCGACTAAAGCAGCGCAGACGTTCTCAACCGCCGATGACAACCAGAACGCGGTAACGGTTCACGTATTACAGGGCGAGCGCGAAATGGCAACCGGCAACAAGTCACTGGGTCGATTCGACCTGGCTGATATACCGCCTGCACCTCGCGGTGTACCACAGATTGAAGTCAGCTTTGATATTGATGCCAACGGTATCCTCAACGTATCCGCCAAGGACAAGGCCACGGGCAAGGAACAGTCTATTATCATTAAAGCCTCCAGCGGTCTGTCAGACGATGAAGTCGATCAAATGATTAAGGATGCTGAAGCGCATGCTGAAGAAGATAAAAAAGCACACGAAATGGTAGATGTGCGCAATGCTGCTGACGGCATGATTCACGCCACTGAAAAGTCTATTAAAGATTTGGGCGACAAAGTAGAAGCTGATGAGAAATCCAAAGCTGAAGCGGCCATCGCAGAACTCAAAACAGCACTGGAAGGCGATGACAAAGAAGCGATTGAAGCTAAAACAACGGCCTTAACCGAGATTGCCAGCAAGATCGCAGAAAAGGCCTATGCCCAACAAGCTGAAGCGACCAATGCAGGCGCAGCCGATGCCGGTGGCGATGCAGGTGCATCAGCTGAGAGCAAAGACGATATTGTTGATGCCGAGTTTGAAGAAGTCAAAGAAGACGATAAAAAATAAAAACAAAGTTGGCAGTTAACAGTTGGCAGTTTGCAGACAGTGCACAATCACGGACGTGTTTGTGCACTTTTTTGTAGGCTGATAACTGAAAACTGAAAACTGATAACCGGGTTTAAAGCATGTCCAAGCGCGATTTTTACGAAACATTGGGTGTATCAAAAGATGTCAACGAGGCTGATCTCAAAAAGGCCTATCGTCGTCTTGCTATGAAACATCACCCGGATCGTAATACAGAGAATCCGGAAGCCGAAGAAAAATTCAAGGAAGCCAAACAGGCGTACGAAGTACTTTCTGATGCGCAGAAACGTGCTGCCTACGATCAGTATGGACATGCCGGTGTAGATCCATCGATGGGTGGTGGGTCGGGTGGTGCCGGTTTCAGTGGCGATTTTGGTGATGTTTTCGGTGATGTTTTCGGTGATATTTTTGGTGGTGGTCGCGGCGGCGGTGGCCGCACACGCGCACACCGTGGTTCAGATTTAAGATACAACCTTGAATTGTCGCTTGAAGATGCCGTCTTTGGTAGCGAAGTTGATATTCGTGTGCCGACACTGGAAACCTGCTCAAGCTGTTCGGGTTCAGGGGCTAAAAAAGGCACTGCGCCGACCACCTGCGCGACCTGCGGTGGTGTCGGCCAGGTACGTATGCAGCAGGGTTTTTTCTCAGTACAGCAAACCTGCCCTAATTGTCGCGGCCAGGGTAAAACCGTCAACGATCCCTGTCCTGACTGTAACGGTCAGGGGCGGCTACAAAAACACAAAACACTATCAGTTAAAATTCCCGCCGGTGTGGATAATGGTGACCGTATTCGTCTTGCCGGCGAAGGTGAAGCTGGCGTCAACGGTGGCCCAGGCGGTGACCTGTATGTACAGGTGCAGGTGAAACCGCATAGCATCTTTAACCGTGACGATAACGACCTGTTATGCGAAATGCCTATCAGCATCATTACCGCTACGCTCGGTGGTGAGCTGGAAGTGCCCACGCTCAAAGGTCGGCTTAAATTGAAGATACCCGCCGAAACCCAGTCTGGTAATCTATTCCGACTACGCGGTAAAGGCGTTAAACCTGTTCGTGGCGGTGCTACTGGCGATTTATTATGTCGCGTTAAAGTAGAAACTCCGGTTAAACTAAGCAGCAAGCAGAAAGAACTGCTGCGTGAATTTGAGAAATCGATACAACAAAGCGGAAAGCAACATAGTCCGCAAAGTGATTCATGGATGGATCGTGTAAAACAGTTTTTTGATGATGTGAAATCGTAAAATATTTGATTTACCACAGAGGCACAGAGAACACAGAGGTTTTTGTTGTGTCATCCCTCACATACGTTCGGGATGACAAAATAAAATGAATTGCAGTAACTGAAGATTAGTTTTTCTCTGTGTACTCTGTGCCTCTGTGGTTAAAAATAAGAATCCTCACCAGGAGGGGAAATGTTAAAAATCGCTGTTACCGGCGCGGCTGGTCGAATGGGCCGCTCGTTAATCAATGCCTGTACACAAACAGACGACTGTCAGTTGTGCGGGGCGATTGAACATGCCGGTAATTCACTGGTAGGTAGTGATGCGGGTGACCTTGCAGGCATCGGATCACTCGGCATCACGTTGGTGGATAAACTTTCCGATATTACAACTGACTTCGACACGCTGATTGATTTTACACGCCCCGAAGCCACACTCGAAAATCTTGCTTATTGTGTTGAACACGGTAAAAACATCGTCATTGGTACCACCGGTTTTAGCGATGAACAAAAACAACAAATTGCTGATGCTGGAAAAACCATCGGTGTCATCTTTGCGCCAAACATGAGCGTAGGCGTTAACTTATGTTTCAAATTACTCGATATCGCTGCCCGTGTTTTAGGTGATGATGTAGATATAGAAGTCATTGAAGCACACCATCGACACAAAGTAGATGCGCCTTCAGGCACAGCCATTCGCATGGGCGAAGTGGTGGCCGATGCATTGGGCAGAAAGCTGGATGATTGTGCAGTCTATGGCCGCGAAGGTGTAACCGGAGAACGCGACCGTAAAACCATTGGTTTTGAAACTATTAGAGCCGGAGATATTGTCGGCGATCATACCGTGATGTTTGCCGGTGACGGCGAACGAGTTGAAATAACACACAAAGCGTCCAGTCGTATGACTTTTGCTAATGGTGCGGTGAGGGCCGCGCTGTGGTTAGAAGATCAGGGTGCGGGTCTGTATGATATGCAGGACGTGTTGGGCCTTCGGCCCAAAGTGAAAAATGAAAAGTGAAAAGTGAAAAATTTAAATCTAAGAACTTAAAACTAATGACTAATACGGAATCACTAATGCTTTTCACTTTTCACTTTTCATTTTTCACTTTTCACTGGTCTTCACTATGAATATAGCCGTTCTCTTCCCCGGACAGGGTTCTCAATCCGTTGGCATGTTAGCGGCTTATACCGAAGACTGGCCGCAAATTGTTGATACTTTTAAAGAAGCCTCCGATGTGTTGGGTTACGACCTGTGGGATGTGGTTAGTAATGGGCCTGTAGAAAAACTTAATCAAACTGAAATTACACAACCGGCGGTGCTGGCTGCTGATATTGCTGTGATGCGTGTTATGCAGCAGCAGTGCATGTTAAAACCTTTTGTGTTTGCCGGGCATAGTCTGGGTGAATATGCGGCGCTGGTTGCGGCCAATGCGATTGAATTTACCGATGCTATTAAACTGGTTGCCGAGCGTGGTCGGCTAATGCAAAGCGCGGTGCCTGAGGGTGAAGGTGCGATGGCGGCCATCCTCAACCTGAGTGATGATCAGATCATACAAATCTGTGAAAACGTATCGAATGAAACCGGTGAAGTGGTAGAGGCGGTTAACTTTAATTCACCGGGACAGGTGGTTATTGCGGGCAATACTGCTGCGGTTGATAAAGCGATAGAAGTTTGTAAAGAAGAGGGTGCAAAACGTGCGCTGAAATTACCGGTTAGCGTACCTTCACACAGTTCGTTAATGAAACCGGTTGCTGAGAAGCTGGCGGAAAGTCTTAAAGCTGTCACCATTAAAACACCTGAAATCCAGGTGATTCATAACGTGGACGCAAAAAGTCACGATGAACCGGATGCTATTAGGGACGCTTTAACCAAACAACTTTATAATCCGGTGCGCTGGGTACAAACAGCAAAAATAGTGGGCTCGGCAGCAGATGATGCGATTGTCGAATGTGGTCCCGGTAAAGTATTGAGCGGATTATCACGTCGTATCACAAAAGATGTTCCTGCATTTGCGCTGGACACGCCGGCAAGTATGGAAAAATTTCTAAATGCAATGTAATTTAAATTAAGCCACAGAGGTCACAGAGCACACAGAGAAAATTTTTATTTTTTAATGAAAATGTAGGAGCGGCTTTAGCCGCGAATGTACGATTATTGCCAACCATTGTTCGCGGCTAAAGCCGCTCCTACGTTTGAAACAAATCATAGCTTTTCTCTGTGTACTCTGTGACCTCTGTGGCAAATAAAAAACAGGTAAACAAATGAATAACTCTTTAGAAGGTGAAATTGCCCTGGTCACCGGCGCTAGTCGCGGTATTGGCAAAGCCATTGCCGAAAAACTTCTTGCTGATGGTGCTACCGTGATTGGTACCGCCACCACCGAAGCGGGCGCAGAAAAAATCAGTGAATATCTTGGCACTTCTGGCAAAGGCATGTGTCTGAACGTGGCCGATGCTGATTCCGTTACAGCGGTTGTTAAACAAATCACCGCTGATTTTGGTGATGTCAGCATCCTGGTTAACAATGCGGGTATCACGCGTGACAATTTGTTAATGATGATGAAAGAAGAACAATGGGACGACATTATACAAACAAACCTGACTTCTATTTATAGAACCTCAAAGGCCGTTGTACGTAAAATGATGAAGGCCAGAAAAGGGCGCATCATAAATATCGCATCAGTGGTAGGTTCGACAGGCAATCCCGGGCAGACCAACTATTCAGCGGCCAAGGCGGGCATGCTGGGTTTTACCAAATCACTCGCTAGAGAAATTGGCTCACGTAATATTACTGTTAATGCGGTTGCCCCCGGATTTATTGATACCGACATGACACGTGAATTAGCTGAAGAACAAAAAGCTGCGCTGATTCAGCAGATTCCGCTCAATCGTTTGGGCGACCCGGCGGATATTGCCAACACGGTTGCATTTCTCGCCGGACCCGATTCTGGCTATATCACGGGTGAAACACTGCATGTAAATGGCGGCATGTACATGCCATAGAGTTTAATGCGCTGAAATGGCTGTCACAGGCAGTGCAAACAACATTAATTATATATTGTAACTAACTGATTATTAATAGTATATTTATCTGTATTTTTATGTGAAAATACTTTTTGGAATTCACTGGAATGCTGTGCGCGAATTCACTACAATACCGCGCAGCTCTGATTGATCAAAATATAAAGAGGACAAGTAAATGAGCACAGCTGAAGAACGCGTACGCAAGATTGTAATCGAACAACTGGGCGTGACTGAAGAGCAGGCCACCAACGCAGCATCGTTCGTCGATGACCTGGGCGCGGATTCACTCGACACTGTCGAACTGGTGATGGCTCTGGAAGAAGAATTCGAATGCGAAATTCCAGATGAAGAAGCAGAAAACATCACTACTATCCAGCAGGCTATAGATTACGTAAACGCACATTCAGATTAATTTCTGACTCGTTTATTATGAAGCTACAGCCACATTCTGTGGCTGTAATTTTTTAGGGGTATGACCCCGGAGTATCTGTGTCAAAACGTCGCGTTGTCATCACCGGACTAGGTATCGTATCTCCCGTTGGCCTTAATCTTAAGGAAAGCTGGGATAATATCGTTGCGGGCACCAGCGGTGTTGCGCTTATTGATGAGTTCGACACCTCGAATTATTCGGTAAAAATTGCGGCTACCGTTAAGAACTTTGACGGCACCGTAGCCATTCCTAAAAAAAACCTGAAAAAAATGGATATTTTTATCCAGTATGGCCTGGTGGCTGCCGAAGAAGCTCTAATCGATTCGGGCCTCGAAATTACCGAGGAAAATGCTGATCGAATTGGCGTTGCGATTGGCTCCGGTATTGGTGGTTTGCCAATGATTGAAACCAGTCATTCCAAATTGATTGAAACCGGACCTCGAAAAATATCACCGTTTTTTGTACCCGGTTCGATTATTAATATGATTTCTGGCAATTTCTCGATCAGGCACGGCATTAAAGGTCCCAACATTTCCATCGTAACTGCATGCTCTACCGGAACACACAGTATCGGTGAAGCGGCCAGAATCATTGCTTACGGTGATGCGGATGTTATGGTTGCCGGCGGCGCTGAAAAAGCGTCATCACCACTGGGCATTGCCGGTTTTGCTGCTGCGCGTGCATTATCAAGTAACAACGATGACCCGACAGGCGCCAGTCGGCCCTGGGATAAAGATCGTGATGGTTTTGTGCTGGGTGATGGTGCCGGAATTCTGGTGCTTGAAGAATACGAATTCGCCAAAGCCCGTGGTGCTGAAATTTATGCGGAAGTAGCAGGCTTTGGTTATAACAGTGATGCTTATCATATGACAATGCCTGTTGCTGATGGTAGTGGCGCGGCAAAATGTATGCAGAATGCATTGCGTGATGCGAGTCTGAACCCTTCAGATGTTGATTATGTGAATGCGCATGGTACCTCTACGCCTGCGGGTGATATCGCAGAAACCAATGCCATTAAAGCCGCTTTTGGTTCGCATGTCTCCAGTCTTGCAACCAGCTCCACGAAATCAATGACCGGACATTTACTGGGTGCTGCCGGTGGTATAGAAGCGGTTTTCTCGGTAATGGCACTTCGGGACCAGGTTGCACCACCCACCATTAACCTGCAAAACCCGGGCGAAGGCTGTGATCTTGATTATGTTGCTAACACTGCCCGTGAAATGAAGATAGATGTCAGCCTGTCCAATTCATTTGGTTTTGGTGGCACTAACGGTACGTTGGTTTTCAAAAAACCGAATAGCTAGACGAACCCGAATGTCTTTCCGGACCCGGTTACTGCCAGACAATCTGGATCTGATTCAGCTTTGCGATATGCAACCTGATTGTTATCCTTACGCACTAACCAGCACCGTTAATAATAACGGAGAAAACAATCGTTACAGTATCTATTTCGCCTATCCGCAGGAATCAATAACACTCGATCACCACCGTGTTTTGTTGAACAGGACGGAACTCGTGCTGGATGAAAAATCGGGTTTTCTTGATGCACTGGATTTATGGTGGAAATCCCTGAGTACTTCTATAGATCGTACTTCTATAGATCGCACACCAATAGATAATAACCATGAACCTGAGCTGCCATTTACAGGTGGCTGGTTTGTTTTTTTATCTTATGAACTGGCTGCAGAAATTGAACCCTGTTTGAAATTGCCTGCAGCCAAACAAAATATACCGCTGGCCTTAGCCGTGCGTTGCCCCGCAGCCATCATTATTGATCGACAGGCGAATAAAACCTTCGCCATTGCAGAGACCGGCTATGAACATCTGCTTGATAAAATAGAAAGCGATTGCAATACGCTAGACGCCTCGCATCAAGCTGATACGCAACATTCACCTGTTTACACCACATCTGTGACAGAAGCTCCCACTGAACCTTATCTGCAGCAAGTGGCCAGGATTAAACAATATATTCGTGACGGCGATATCTTTCAGGCCAATCTTTCACGTCTGTGGCAGATTAAAATTGAATCGGGTGTTACTGATGTTGACCTTTTTAAACATCTCTCTAAATCCAACCCCGGCTCTTTTGCTGCATTAATAAAAACAGGTGAGGCAACCATTATTAGTTCATCGCCTGAACGTCTGGTGCGATCAAAAAATAATCTTGTTGAAACCCGGCCGATTGCAGGCACTCGGCCACGTTCATTAGAAGGTAAAACAGACGCAGCTCTGGCGGACGAGCTTCTGGCGCATCCAAAAGAACGGGCCGAACATATTATGCTGATTGATCTGGAGCGGAATGATCTGGGTAGAATCTGTAAACCGGGCAGTATGAAAGTCAATGAATTAATGACGCTGGAAAGCTATCAACATGTTCATCATATCGTTTCCAACGTTCAGGGCGAGATACGTGACGATGTTACGCCGGCAGATATTATAAGAGCGGTTTTTCCCGGCGGCACCATCACAGGATGTCCGAAAGTTCGTTGCATGGAAATCCTCGCCGAAATGGAAAAAGAGCCTCGTGGTGCTTACACGGGTTCGGCAGGATATATCAACCGTGACGGTAGCCTTGATTTCAATATACTGATACGCACCATGGTTCGCGAAGCAGACAATATAACGGTCAGGGCAGGGGGTGGCATTGTTGCTGACTCGGACCCACAACGTGAACTGGAAGAAACGCGGGCCAAGGCAAAAGGATTGTTAGGTGTTTTCACAAATATAAAAGAGACATGCAACGCATAAGTATCAATGGAATTGAAGCGCAACACCTGTCTGTTATGGATAGAGGGCTTCACTATGGCGATGGTTTGTTCGAAACCATCGCTTTCAGAAATGGTAAATTAGAGTTCTGGAGTGAGCATCTCAAAAGAATGGAACGCGGCGCCGAAGTTCTGGGCATAACGTTCCCGGGTGAGAATGAATTTTTACAGGATGTAAAAAACCTGGTCAAACCATGTCCGGATGAAAATTACGCCATCAAATTGTTGCTTACGCGCGGCACGGGTGAGCGCGGTTATCATCAGGCTAAGCAGGCAAACGTTACGCGCGCGGTGATAACCAGTGGTTTATCTGTGCGTGCCAGACAAACTGCTAAAGTCTGTTTATGCAAACACCCGGTTTCAATCAATTCGGTTCTGGCCGGCATTAAACACTTGAACCGTCTGGACAATGTGCTGGCAAGGAGAGAATGGGATAATGAGTTTGATGAAGGTTTTATGTTCGATACTCACGGCAATCTTATAGAAGGTACGATGAGCAATGTTTTTGGTATAAAAAATAATGTTCTATATACACCCGGACTTGATCAATGCGGTGTTAACGGTATTGTACGAGAGCAGGTACTGATGATAGCAAAAGAAAAAGGTATAAAAACGAATATAAAAAATATGAGTATTGATGATATCGGTGCAATGGACGAAATATTTATCACTAATAGCATTATCGGGCTTTGGCCAGTAAGCTGTGTTGGTGAAGTTGAATATTCAGTGGGTGATATGACACGCAACCTTGAAAAAGAATTTAAGCTAAGGGAAAGGACGAATGCCAAAACTATTGCCTAGATTCAGTTATCTGCTGGTTATCGCTTTCGTTATCATAGCGTTGTTTGGTCTTTCCATTATGCATACCATGCAGCGTGAAAATAATCTTGACAAGCCGCTTGTGATTGAACTTAAACGTGGTTCAACAATAAAAAATCTTGCCAACCAGCTGGAACAACACGAGTTACTTGATGTTCCCGAATTCCTTATTATCTGGGCGCGACTCAATGGCTATGCCACACGCCTGCAGGCAGGCGAGTATGAAATTTATCCCGAAGAAACATTGAGTGATTTACTGGATGACATTGTCGGTGGGCACGTTCGTCAACACACGCTTACCCTGGTTGAAGGCTGGAGTTTTAAACAGTTCATGCAGGCGATTAATGACCATGAAGCTATTAATCATAGCCTGCAAAATAAAACCGATGATGAAATTATGTCTGAGCTGGGTTTTGTAGATGAACATCCGGAGGGACGTTTCTTTCCCGACACCTACTTTATTCACAGAAATATCTCGGATATTGACGTTTTATTGCGTGCGCACGCGGTTATGAAAGAAACATTGCAGCGAGAGTGGGAGCAACGTGATGAAGGACTGCCTTTCAAGAATCCATATGAAGCGCTCATTTTGGCTTCTATCGTAGAAAAAGAAACGGCAATTGCAGAAGAGCGCCCACTGATTGCCGGCGTATTTATTAACCGGCTGAGAAAAAAAATGCGTCTGCAAACTGACCCTACGGTAATTTATGGTATGGGGGATTCATATAAAGGTGACATTCGCTTCAGGGATTTGCGTAAAGATACGCCTTATAATACCTACACACGCAGAGGCCTGACACCAACACCGATTGCCATGCCTGGCATGGGTGCTATCAATGCGGTGATGCATCCCGAGCAAACTGAGTACCTTTACTTTGTAGCAATCAATGATAGTTCGGGCCGGCACAAGTTTTCCAGTACACTGGTAGAACATGAGAAAGCGGTTGACGAGTTTCAACGAAAGTAATTTTTTTTGCCACAGAGGGCACAGAGCACACAGAGAAAATTTTTTTATAATGAAAATGTAGGAGCGGCTTTAGCCGCGAATGTACGATTATTCCCAACCATTGTTCGCGGCTAAAGCCGCTCCTACGTTTGAAACAAATCATAGCTTTTCTCTGTGTACCTCTGTGACCTCTGTGGTAAAAATGCTTTTACATAATTTAAGGATCTTTAATGGGTAAATTCATCACACTAGAAGGCATCGAAGGCGTCGGCAAAACCAGTAACCTCGAATACATTCGAAACTTACTGGAAGCATCAGGCAAGCATGTCGTGGTCACACGTGAGCCCGGTGGCACGCCGTTAGGTGAATCCTTGCGTTCACTGCTACTGCAACACTCAGAAGACGAAATGAGCGCTGATGCCGAGTTATTGATGATGTTCGCCGCCCGCGCGGAGCATTTGAAGAAAGTTATTCTACCTGCGCTTGAAGCGGACAAATACGTACTGTGTGACCGTTTCACCGAAGCAACCTATGCTTATCAGGGCGGTGGCCGTGGACTGGACACGGCTAAAATTGCAGAACTTGAAAACTGGGCTCAGGCTGAGTTACGCCCCGACCTGACCATCATACTCGATGCTCCAGTCCACATAGGACGAGAAAGGGCGGGCAAAAGAAGTGCTCCGGATCGCATCGAAAAAGAAGAAGATGATTTTTTTAAAAGGGTGCGTGCCAGTTACCGCGAAATGGCTGAACATTACCCGCATCGAATATGTCTGGTGGATGCCAGTCAGCATCTGGAAAATGTTCAGGCGCAGATATTGCGCCAGTTACACGAATATGACATTTTGCACCTGGAACAACCGGTCAGTTTATGAATAATATGATTTACTCGTGGCAAAAACAGCAGTGGGATCAGTTACTGCACATGCAACAGGCAAAGCGATTACCACATGCGCTGCTACTTTATGGCCCGCAGGGCACCGGTAAGCGTGTTTTTGCGCGGTCGCTGGCGGGCTCTCTGTTGTGCCAGCAAACCGTAGAAGACGGTTCGGCGTGCGGCCAATGTAGCCAATGCCGATTAGTGGCAGCGGGTACTCATCCGGATTTGAGTGTGCTTGTGCCGACACCGCCAAAAGATAGCCGCAGCAAAAAACCTGTACTGCACATTCGAATTGATGCTATTCGCGAGCTGGGCAGCAAGCTGGCAACAACCAGTCAGATGCAGGGTTATCGCGTCGCCATTATCGAAACTGCTGATCGACTGGTTATGCAAGCGGCCAATGCATTATTAAAAAGGCTGGAAGAACCCGGTGCTGATACCCTGATCATATTAGTCACCTCGAATCCCCATCGCTTGCCGATTACCGCACGAAGCCGCTGTCAGTCGATCAGGTTCAATTCACCCGGTAAAGCCGAAGCCCTTGCGTGGTTAGGTAGTCAGGGCATTAAAAAAGCCGAGCTTGCGCTCAACCTGGCGCACGGTGCGCCGCTCGTGGCTGCCCGCTATGAAGACGAGTATCTGCAAAATCGTGAATTACTGTCGAACGCACTGTTGGCTGCCACCCGGGGTGAATCCTCGCTATCCTATGCGCAGAAATTAACCGGTTTACCCAAAGACGGGGGGCTTGCCTGGTTGCTGGACTGGACCGGAGACCTGGTCAGGCTAAAGCATGGTGAGCAGGGCGAAGGGCTGGTGAATGAAGATTTTCGTGAATCTTTGCAAAAACTGGCAAAAAAGGCTGATGTAACGCGAATATTTGCTTTTTACGACCTGGTTTGTCGCACTATCCGGCAGGAGGGAATTGCGCTGAATCCACAATTACTCTGGGAGAATCTGCTAATATCATGGGACAATTTATAAAAAACAGCCCGAAACACAAAGGGTACTTCTATTAATTAGGATTTTCGTTCGAGTTCAAGGCGGATGAATTTTGAGAACCGCAGTGTATATGGAATACATGAGGATCGCAGAAATTCATTCAACGCAGAAATCGGGCGAAAAGACAATTAATAGAAGTTCCCTAAAAATTTAGGAAGATCGTCATGGCCGCCAATGCACGTCCTGGAATGCTCTCACTGAGCATCAAAGATAAAGCTTCACTGTACGCCTCTTACATGCCTTACGTAAAAAACGGCGGTTTATTCATACCTACCAACAAGTCCTACACCCTGGGCGACGAAGTTTTCATGCTTCTGACGCTGATGGACGACAATGACCGTTTACCGGTTGCCGGCAAAATTATCTGGATGACACCGACCGGTGCACAGGGTAATCGCGCCACAGGTATCGGCGTCCAGTTTTCTCCGCAGGACAAAGGCCAGACCCGGGCCAAGATAGAAACTCATCTGGCTGGTGCAATGAAAGCCGATCGTATTACCCATACGATGTAGTTAGCGATAGTTCTATCCAGTTTGTTCGTCGATTCACACTGTCATCTGGACTGCATTGACCTTGCTGAATTTGGTGGCAGTTTTGATACGCTAGTACAAAAAACCATCGATTCAGGTGTCGAGCACATGCTCTGTGTGTCGATTGATCTTGAAAAATATCCGCGAATGCGAGAACAGGTCACTGATTATCCGCAAATATCAGTTTCAGTCGGTGTGCACCCGATGGCAGGTAAAGAGCAAAAACTGGATGCGGCTCATCTGAAAAAACTGGCCGCTGATAAAAAAGTAGTTGCCATCGGTGAAACGGGACTGGATTATTACTATCACAAAGGCGATACCGAATGGCAGAAAGAAAGATTTCGCACGCACATGCAATGTGCGGTAGAAATTAACAAACCGGTCATTGTTCATACTCGCGATGCAGGGCAGGACACACTGGATATTTTAGGTTCTGAAAATATTGAAAAGTGCGGAGGAGTTATTCATTGTTTTACAGAAACCATGGAATTTTCTGAACAGGCAATGGAAATGGGTATGATGATTTCGTTTTCCGGAATTACAACATTTAATAATGCAGATGCTTTGCGGAAAGTTGCACGGCAAGTTCCCGATGAATTTTTACTTATAGAAACTGATTCACCGTATCTGGCACCCGTTCCGCACCGGGGAAAACAAAACTGGCCATCGTTAGTCAGTCATGTGGCCGAAAAACTGGCAGAGGTGCGTGGCACAACGGTTGAACACATTGCAGAAGTGACAAGACACAATTATCATAAATTATTTAGTCGTAACTAAAGCGAAAATAATAAAGACCTATGGATTTGCAACAAAAAACATCAAGTCTTGAGACATCGCTCAATATGAGTCGCCACCTGGTGGCGTTATTAGCGGCTCTAATTTATACGATGATTTACATTTTTCTTTACTATAGTGAATACACAAGATTTACCAGTAACGAATTCTTTCTGGTGTTATCTGTTTTCTGGTTGGGCAACCTCATCTTCACCTTCATTTTAATTACAGGGCTTAGTCGTTATCTTAAAGATAGAAGTATGTCGATGCAGCAACTTTTGTGGGCGATCTTGTTCACATTTGTCGGTGTTTATTATCTTAACGATCTGCGAAGCATTATAATAATGTTTTGTTTCTCGGCGATAAGTTTTGGTTTTTTTCGGTTTACCACGTACCAGTTTATATTTTGTGGAGTACTATCAATTGGCGCCTATCTTTTTGTTATTATAGCGTTATCAATTAATGAGCCTCTACGTATAAATTATTCACATGAAATGCTGAGGCTTGCTTCATTTGCAGTGACGACAGCGGTTATTGTTTATACAGGTTCAGCAATCAGCCGGCTTCGAACAGAGCTTAGACAAATAAATGCTGATCTCGCAGAAGCAGTAGAACTCAATACCCGTTTAGCAACAACAGATGACCTTACGGGACTGTACACACGACGGTATTTTATGGAAGTTCTTGACCAGCAGAAAGCGTTGTCAGAACGTGATAATTCGGATTTTGTTATTTGTTTCGCAGACCTCGATCATTTCAAACACGTCAATGACGGTTTTGGTCACCATACAGGTGATATGGTGCTTCAGGTGTTTGCTGACATTATACGAAGCTCTATTCGTGAGGTTGATTATGCCGCACGATTTGGTGGCGAGGAATTTGTTCTTCTACTGGTCAATACTGATATCGAACAGTCGCTCAATGTTAGTGAACGTATCAGGGATGCACTCGAAAATTACAACTTTAGTGATATCGCGCCTGCATTGAATGTGACAGTTTCCATTGGTCTTTCTAATTACAAAACATTTAATAGTCTGCAGGAAACTTTAATGTCAGCTGACAACCGGATGTACCGGGCCAAGGAGTTGGGTCGTAATCGTGTGGTGTCTGAATAGCCAGAGAATTTTTCCGCGAAGAATATAATTAGAAGCGGAAATGCGTGAACGTAAGAAAATACAAAAGCTTTTTGCCGCGAAGTGCGCAAAGGGCGCAAA
>QIHT01000167.1 GCA_003229115.1 Gammaproteobacteria bacterium
GAGGCTTTCGGACCGGTAGCTGCCTCCCGCTCGGTAAATCTTGTTACCTATATGGATGATAAATTGCCTGAAAAAATACTGGCTGATCCGGTGCGCCTGCGGCAGATTCTTTACAATCTTGTTGGTAATGCAATTAAGTTTACAAGGCCATCAGGTATTGTTCATGTCGATATTGTTGCCAGAGACATCAGCGACGAGTCAGTGGCCATAGAAATGATAGTGAGGGATACCGGCATTGGTATGTCAAAGGATGATATTGAAGATCTGTTTACACCATATACCCAGGCCGATGATTCAACCACGCGTCGGTATGGAGGAACCGGGCTTGGGCTGTCGATCTGCCAGCGCCTGGTAGAAATGATGGGTGGTCAAATCGAAGTGGAAAGTACCCCGGGTGAGGGCAGTACTTTCCGGGTAAAACTGGAATTTGCAACAAAGGGCACTACATCTAAAGAGGTGCCTGATTTGACGGGTGTGCGCGTATTAGCAGTGTGCGCATATGACATGCCAGAAAATGATTACGCGAGCCTGCTGAAAAACTATATCAGTAAGGCAGGTGCAACAGTCGAGAGCTTGTCCGGGAAAGGTGAAGCTATTGTGCAGGCCTTATTGGATTCGGCACACACTGGAAATTCAAATGATGTGGTACTGATCTGTCAACAGGCCGCCTCTGGTGATCGCTATGAAATTTATAAGGCATTGCATGCAATGCCTGAGACTGAACGACCAGGAACGCTAATGCTGATACCGCAAAGTGATCACAACAGCTATGCGGATGTTGCGACGGTGATTGGAAATCCACTCAATATCAACAAGCTGTTGGGATGCCTGGCGGTAGTTGCGGGCAAGATGGCTTCTGACAAAATTAAGTGTTGCGTGAATGATGAACCTGAACATGGGGAAGTTACCTGTTCAACAAGCCAGGAAGAGATCGAAATGGTTGAAACAAAAGAAGGCCTGATATTGCTGGCTGAAGATAACCTGGTGAACCAGGAGGTTCTCAACATGCAGTTATCAGCCCTGGGATACAGCGCCATGACGGCCGCTGATGGCCGTGAAGCACTGGAGTTATGGAACCAGCATGCTTTTGACCTGGTTCTCACCGATTGTAATATGCCTGAAATGGATGGTTTCGAACTGGCGAGAGCCATTCGTAAGGTAGAAACCACGACGGGCACACATATACCCATCATTGCGGTGACCGCAAACGCCATGTCCGAAGAACTGCAGGACTGCCTTGATAGTGGCATGGATGATTGTTTAACCAAGCCTATTGAGATCGACAACCTCGGTCGAGCAATAGATAAGTGGTTAGCAGTTCCAGCACAAGCAGCTGAAGTAGCTCCATGTCAAACAACCGGGTGCCAAACAACAAAGTCTGTGAGTGAAGAAATGAATGCACCTGTTAACCCACAGGTATTAGCTGATCTAACGGGTGAAGACATCAAACAATGTAAACAGCTACTGGTGAAATTCAGAGATTCGTCTATATCGATTGTTGATGATTTAATCGCCGCATCAGAAGAAATCAGATTTGATGAAATCACCACCCAGGCACACAAACTCAAGTCATCAGCGAAAACAGTCGGTGCAAAAGGTCTGGCTGATCTTTGCATTAATATGGAACAGGCTGGAAAAGACAGGACTGAAGACAAGCTTCAAACTCTGGGTCCTAAGCTCACAGCTGAGTTTGAAAGGGTTAAACGCTATATAGATCAATTAGCATGATGCCTATGGTCTCACCAATGAGACTGGAGATAACTTTGTGTGATTAGAGCTACCATTAACCTCTGATCGAGCTCATGCATGGATCAATCAGTGTCAGTAGCGTGCTGAAGGAAGGCACGGCATTTCGAGTAATACTACCGCGTGCTTACCTTTCTGGCTGAAAGGCAAATTTAGGGTGATCTCTCTGGTTGGCCGATCTGCGGCTGCAACCAGGCGTAGGGCTTCTAATTTGAACTCTTTTGTACAGGTCTTAAACGATTTCTTTTTTTGACTCACTGGGGCACTCTCTATCATTTATAGCCTCATTGTTGGTGCCTGTTTAGCCAACTTTAACACTCCATTGCTCAACCCACATAAATATAAGACAGGCACAGTTCTAGCCTGTATGCCTTCGCAATAATGTGTATCAGGCAGGCGTTATACGACCCTGTCACCAGTTTCTTGTGTTCGGATACTTATAACCGTCTGGTCCTTCCACGACCAATCTTTCTTAAAAAAACAGCGCGAAATATATAAACCACAGTGACTTCTGTGGCGAAAGTCTTTTGATTTTTTTGGATTGGTGTTTCTGGCCGATTGTTCACTGTCGTGCAATTGAATCGAGAGGGGGAAGTCGACCCTTAGCGATCATTGAATTAGTGAGAATGCGTTTTGTTTATTTTCTTACATATTGTATGATTATTATCTAGCTAATAAGTACTGTCTAAAGAAACTCAATTTTCGATCTAAGGCACGCTGGGGCAGCATCTCTTTGAGACACCTTGCTTTTATTGATGAAACGGTAAACATGGGTTTGGCCATTCAGGGCTCCTATGACTTACCTCTTGTGCTGGTGTCCTATGTTATAGCGGTGCTTGCTGCCTCTGTGGCACTCAATCTGTCATCCGTTATCACGGCTACTGCGCAATCACTTACCCGTTATGCCTGGATTGGTGCAGGTTCGGTAATCATGGGTATTGGCGTATGGGCCATGCATTTCATAGGAATGCTGGCTTATATGCTGCCTATGTCTGTTGTGTATGAACTCAAAATGACTCTGCTTTCAATGTTACCTGCCATCCTTGCCAGCGCTGTGGCGCTGGACGTGATCTCAAGGCCCAGTTCTGGCAAGGTTCGGTTGGTTACAGGTGGCATTCTGATGGGTGGCGGGATTGGCGCCATGCATTACACGGGCATGGCAGCTATGCGCATGGATGCATCCATGTTATACGACCCGGTCCTGTTCGTGATGTCTTTAGTGGTTGCAGTTGTACTCGCCATGCTGGCGTTGTATATAAAGTTTCTGCCAGAACAAAATAACAGCCAGCATCTAACCTGGGTAAAATTTCTCAGCCCTATGGCCATGGGAATGGCTATAGCGGGAATGCATTATACCGCTATGTTTGCTGTTTATTATTTCCCCAATGGTGGAGATGTGATCATTACTGGACTGGACCCCTTATGGCTAGCGAGTCTGATCGGTGTTGCAACCTTTCTCATTCTATCGCTGGTATTGCTCGCCACATTTGCCGGTAATCAGCTGGTGGCAAAAAGTCAGCTTGCCATAGAAATATCCAAACGCAGAGAAGCAGAAGAAGCTCTGAAGAAAGTTGCTGACGACCTGGAACTAAGGGTTGTGGAACAAACTATCGATTTCCAGAAAAGTGAAGCGCGGCTAAAAGCCGTGTTTGAAACACTGACTGAAGGTTTGATAACCATCGACAACAAGGGAAACATCGAAGATTTTAATCCTTCTGCAGAACGTATATTCGGCTACGACAAGGCAGAAGTGATTGGCATGAATGTGAAGATGCTCATGCCCGATCCCTATAAGTCAGAACATGACGGCTATCTGGCTAATTATTTGAATACCGGTGAGGCTAAAATTATTGGTATCGGCCGTGAAGTCATCGGCCAACGCAAAGATAGCACGACCTTTCCGATGGATCTTTCAGTTGCGGAAATCAAACTCGGCGACCACCGCTTCTTTACCGGCATCGTGCGTGATATTACAGAACGCAAACTGGCTGAACAGGAATTAATCATCGCCAAGGAAGCTGCGGAAAAAGCCAACCGTGCCAAAAGCGAATTCCTGTCCCGGATGAGTCATGAATTGCGTACGCCATTGAATGCCATTGTGGGTTTCTCTCAGCTACTTGAAATGAAAGAACTCGATAAGATGGAGCGTGAAAGCGTCGCCCATATCCTTAAAGCAGGTCGGCATCTGACCGATCTGATTAACGAGGTGCTGGATATTGCCCGTATCGAATCCGGTCGCCAGAATATGTCACCGGAACCGGTGCATGTTCTCAGTTTGCTGGAAGATGCCTGGGGCCTGATGCGTCCGCTAGCAGATGAGCGCAGCATCAAGCTCAAGAACGATATCCCTGAAGAATGCAACTCCCATGTACTCGCCGATCTGCAGCGACTGAAACAGGTATTGCTGAATCTGATGTCCAACGCGATCAAATACAATCATGATGGCGGAACCGTGCAACTGACCTGCACTGAGGTTCGCAACGGTATTATCCGTATCAGCTTAACCGATACGGGGCCGGGTATTGCTGAGGAAAACTACGAGCGGATTTTCGAACCCTATGAACGCCTCAACGCTGATGAAAGCGGCATTGAAGGCAGCGGTGTTGGTCTGGCGTTGAGCAAGGCACTCGTCGAAGCCATGGGAGGAATACTTAGGCTGGACAGTAAACTCGGTGTAGGCAGCACTTTCTGGATAGAACTCCCATTGATGGGTGAAATAGCCAAACAAGATTATGTTAGAGAAGCCAATCAGGGTATAGCAGAGTTGCCTGAAGCGAGACAGACTGAGCCGGCTACGTTGCTGTATATCGAGGACAATATCGCCAACTTTCGCCTGGTGGAGGTTGTGCTGTTGAATCGGCCGCATATTGAATTAATCGCAGCGATGGAAGGCGAACTGGGAATCGACCTGGCTCTTCGGCAAAAACCAGACATGATTCTGTTAGATCTGCACTTGCCGGGCCTGATGGGAGATAAAGTTCTGGCACGCCTGAAGGCACACCCGGAAACCCAACAGATACCGGTGGTAATCATCAGTGCCGATGCGACAAAGCGTCAAATTGAAAAGCTGCTTGTTGCCGGTGCCTACGCCTATTTAACCAAGCCCTTTAATATTAAAGAGTTATTACACACCATCGATGCTGTGCTCGAGTCAAGGACTGATAACAATACCGACCATTCAGAGTTGTGAGTTGCCGATCACTACCTTAATGTAAAGGTTCGGTTCCAGTATTTAGTCGTCATTCGATCATAAATTACTAACCGACTGCTAATGGCCCTTTTTACCCTATTAGCCAATTTGCATAAACGTCTGGTTGAGGGTTTTCAGGTATTCAGTTTCACCTGTGTGTCATATCAGGTCTGAACTCACAAGTTATCCGTCAGATCATATCTAGACTTGTACAACTTACGTGTTCCCACGCTCCTGCGTGGGAACGAGATAATATCGCCTATGGAAGAATTAACTCCCGTCGGAAAATAATGATAGCAGCATAATTTTGCTGAGGAAGTTCATTATTTATGTGAGGGTTATTACCTATCTCATTGACTATATGGGTATTTACGTCTAAATCATGTTGTAGGGACTGTTTGTGGGTTTGGAGGAGAGTTGTTCAAGTATATTAGATCATACTAATATAAATCGGACACCGTGAAAACATAATAATTAACGATGAAATAACGCAAAGACGTTAGCCATCGGGGCGTATTAACTGGATGTTCAACAAAGCATTACAACAAGATAGAAATGTCGGCATATACCTTGCCGCTGATGGCATTGCTGTGGCTGAGATTGATTCATCTGATGATCTGGCGCCCGTTGTGAAATCCTGCCAGTATTTTGCTGTTTCAGACCCTGTAGAAAAATTAAAACAGCTCGAGCAATACATTAAACAGCACGCTTTGAAAAAACATTCTTGTTCAGTAGTGCTCGACGGTGCGTATTACAACCTTATTCAGATGGCAGCGCCGCCTGTAGAGGATGAGGAATTGAAAGACGCTGTTCGCTGGAGTATAAAGGATTTTGTTGATTATCCGGTTGATCAGGCCGTCATTGATGTGTTTCGTGTGCCGAAGCAGCAGAACAGGGAAGACAGGATTTTCGCGGTGATTTCTCTCAGGCAAGACGTACAGCTAGCGGTGGATTTCATCAGAAAATCCGGACTCAAGCTTCTGTCTATAGATATTGAAGAGCTCTGTCTGAGTAACATTGTCAGAAGAATCCCGGGGCATGAAAGAGGCGTAGCACTGCTCAATTTCGAGCAACATCATGGCTCAGTTAGTCTTTACCATGATTCATCGCTTTACCTTTCACGCAGGATTGATATCGGCCTTGAACGTATGGAAAAAGCTCTGTCACAGAGTACTGAACAGGCTGCCATTGAAGAGCAGGTTTATGATCCCATTATCCTTGAACTGCAGAGGTCACTGGACTTTTACGAGAGCGAGTTTGCTAAAGCGCCCATCAGTCACCTGATTGTGTCACCTAAACACCCTGTGCTGCAAAGCTTTTTTGATTACGCGGAGAGCCATTCCGGTCTTCGCGTTGAATTTATCAACCTGCCACAGCTGTTCCCTGATTCAACCGAACTGAATGACGAAGCTAATAGTCATTGTTTGCTTGCTATTGCAGCTGCGTCACGTGAAGAAGGTCGGGCAGTATGATCCAGCAGATCAATTTATATCAGGCAGAGTTTCAGATTACACGTGACTGGTTAAGCCAGTTACTTATGGCCGGTATAGCTTTATTAATTTTGCTACTTGCGGGTAATAGTTTTTATCAGTCATTGATCATTAGTGGTTTTGAAGACGAGCTAAAAAATAAAAAAGGCGAGTTAAAGAGCCTGCAGCAAAGTTTTGATGTCCTTGAGAAAACGGTTCAGCCGAGAGCCATGGATATGAACCTGGCTGAGCGGGTAGAGAGGATTAAACGTTCAAATGAAGAAAAGATAAGAGCAAAAAATTATCTCAGTGGTGATGGTGTCGGTAACGTCACTGGTTTTTCTCCATTACTGCGGGGGCTGGGCAGGCAGCGTGATGAGGTAGCAGAGTTGTGGTTGAAGAAGATACAGTTTAGTGACGGTGGTTTCGATATGCGGCTGATAGGCAGCAATCACAGACCTGAGTTGTTGACCGTATTCATTCAGGCACTGAAAGATGAGGTTTTATACAGAGATCGCGAGTTTAGAGAAATAAAAATAAACCGTTCGAAGCAGGACAAAAAGATCATGGATTTCGTTCTTGCAACCAGAAATAAAGGAGATGTTGCAGATGCCAGAACCAACATCTCTGAAAAGGCGCTGTTTATGGCGAGACTAAAACGATTTAGAGAAGAAAAGGTTTCCAGATAAACGATGGAACAGGTCATCATAAAAATACGCAAGCAATGGAATAAACTGTCACAGCGTGAAGCCGTGGCCATAGTAGTGGGTTTGATTGCTGCTATATCCATATTGTGGAATGCAGTGATCTATGAGCCTTACAGGGAGAATATAAGACTGCTGGAACTGGATATTACACAGTCAGAAGGAAACCTAGCAGGGGTCAGGGCAAAAATGTTGCAGCTGCAGACCGGAATGAATAAAGACCCGGATAGTGAAAATAAAAAACTTCTGGAGAAATATATTGAAGAAGGCAAACGTCTGGATGCAGAACTGGCAGAAGCATCTGTGCAGATTATTGATGCACGCGACATGGTTGTCTTGCTGAAGAAAATGCTGGAAGAACAGTCCAACTTAAAATTTGTCAGTCTGGAGAACAAACCGGCAGTACCTGAATTTATTGAAGATGTGCAACAGGTCGAAACGGTAACACCAGGGAGTAAAGCCATTACTATATACCGTCACAGTGTAGTGCTGAAAGTGGAAGGCAGTTACAGCAGTATGCTTTCGTATCTACAGGCACTGGAAAAACTGCCATGGCAGTTTTTCTGGCAGGGTATTGAAATTGAAACAAAAACCTATCCGAATGCAAAGATAGTGCTTGAGGTTTATACGCTGGGCTTAAGAGAGGGTCTCATCGGTGTCTAGAAGTATCTCAACTATTATTGTTATCGGATTGGCGTTTGTTGTAACAGTAGTTCATGCAGCAACCAGGGAAGACCCATTTAGACCGCCTGGTTACCAGATTACTGAACCTGCCAGACTGGATAAGAAGAAACCAAAAACATGGTTTGTTAATGAGATATTGCATTCCGAAGGCCGCAGGGTGGCGATAGTGAATAATATAACGGTTAAGCAAGGCGATCGTATCAATGGAGCGAAAGTAATTAACATAACAGCTAACCAGGTAACACTGAAATATAAAGATAGAATTATTAACTCACGTTTGAATATGGTTCCTGTAAAAAGGCTAAGAATAAATAAAACAGGTCGTTAAGTATGTATAAGCAATTAAAAACAAGTAGCATGCTGTGTATAATTTGCTCATTTATTCTAGTGTCATGTGCGACTTCATCCGGAGACAGGCCGGATACGGTTAGTAAAGATAATGACGAGAAAAATTCCGCTGCGCTGCGAAATGTCCAGGCATTTTTTGATACAGGAAAACCTGTCGGTTTCTCTGTGCAAGCGGGCGCTAGTCAGATGCCATCCAGTGTTGCCGAAGCTTTGTTGCCAACAATAGCAATGGAGCTGCCATCGGCTCTGCCAGAAAAAATTGAACCGCATTTTGATATCACTGTAAACCGCGTTAATGCAAGGTCATTTTTCCTTAGCCTGGTCAAGGACACGCCGCACAACATAGTGGTGCATCCTGACGTGATGGGAAAAGTAACGTTGAATCTGAAAGATGTCACCATTGCTGAAGTCATTCAGGTGGTTTATGACATCTATGGTTATGAATACGAAAAAATAGAGGCCGGTTACATCGTTTACCCGAACAAGTTACAGTCAAGAATTTTCAAGGTCAATTACCTGAATGTTAAGCGACAGGGCGGGTCGGAGACCAGTGTAAGTTCCGGGCAGCCTACAGAAACCAGCACATCTTCTACTAGCAGTCGTTATGACAATGTCGCGAAACGTAGCCAGTCAACACGGGCGGCCAGCAGTGTCAAGACGGAGTCAGTTTCGGATTTCTGGAATGAACTGAAAATAGCGACAGAAGCTATCGTCGGTGTTGGTGATGGCAGGAGCGTGGTGGTGAGTCCTCAATCCGGTTTGATCGTGGTGCGTGCTTACCCACCAGAGTTGCGCAGGGTGCAGAAGTATTTGCAAGCAGCAGAAACGATCATGCAGCGGCAGGTCATAATCGAAGCCAAGATTCTGGAGATCGAACTTAGTGATGGCTATCAACAGGGTATCAACTGGGCCTCGTTGAGCGACAGCGGCAATACCCTGATTGGGCAGACTGGTGGAGGTAGTTTGCTGTCTAATAATGATGGGTTGTCTGGTCTCGGGTTGTCTGGTATCAGCGGCAATACGGGTAATCTTGATCCGAATAATTTTGCTCAGGTTGCTGGCAATGCAGTTTCCGCCTTCGGTGGTATGTTCACGCTGGCGGTCAATTCCGGCAACTTCAAGGCTTTTTTCGAGTTTCTCAAAACGCAGGGCAACCTGCAGGTTCTGTCCAGTCCCCGGGTATCGACGTTGAATAACCAGAAGGCTGTCATCAAGGTGGGTTCAGATGAATTCTTTGTTACGGACATATCAACCACAACAACATCCGGCGTTGCTACAACAACAACGCCCAATGTGACGCTGACTCCGTTTTTTTCCGGTATAGCACTTGATGTAACACCACAGATTGATACGGACGGCAGCATCATACTGCACATTCATCCAACCATTAGCGAGGTTGTAGATCAGGAAAAAACTATTGCTATTTCCGAGCAGGTGTTGACGTTACCGTTGGCGTTTAGCCAGGTTAGAGAATCAGACAGTATTGTTCGTGCCAAGAATGGCCAGATCATCGTTATTGGTGGCTTGATGAAAAACAAGATTATTAATGTTGAGTCGGCAACACCAATACTTTCTGAAATACCGTTGTTGGGCGAACTCTTTAAGCAAAAAAAGGAAAAAAATGTGAAGAGTGAGCTGGTTATATTGTTGCGTCCAATTGTCATTGATGATGATGATGTATGGACTGATGTTATAAGTGAATCTTCAAATCGCGTTAAACAGACATACCATGATTTTGATGCTAACTAGTGTAAACAGTTATTGTTGCCAGGGGTAAGTTATGTATTTGCAGTATTTTAATATGAAGGAAATGCCGTTTGCATTACTCCCCGATACAAATTTCTTTTTTGAGAGCGATAGCTATAAAGAAGCCTTGAACGTCCTGCTGATAGCTATACGTTCTGGTGAGGGTTTTGTCAAAGTCACCGGTGAGGTAGGTACAGGTAAAACCATGTTGTGCCGCAAACTACTTAACTGCCTTGAAGATGATTACGTCACCGTTTTTATTCCCAATCCCTTCCTGACGCCAAATCTGTTACGAATGGCGCTGGCCGATGAGCTGGAAATTGGATATAACGAGGATATGTCAAACGAAGTGACAAGCTATCGCCTGATGAGCGATATCACCGAACGGTTGATGGAACACAATAGAAATGGAAAGCAGGTTGTTGTTTGCCTGGATGAAGTCCAGGCCATGCCGGTAGAGACACTGGAAGCACTCAGATTATTTTCAAATATTGAGACGGAGAAAAGCAAGCTTCTTCAAATTGTTCTTTTCGGGCAGCCGGAGCTTGATGAGCGACTCAATCAGAAATGTAATCGGCAACTTAAGCAGCGGATTAGTTTTTCCTACAGGCTGAAGCCTGTGGATCGCAGCTGTATTTCAGGTTATATCAATCATCGTTTACACATAGCTGGTTACAGTGGCGGTGAATTATTTACAGCTAAAGCTATAGACAGGATACATAGAAGCAGCATGGGCGTGCCGCGTCTTGTCAATACCCTGTGTAACAAGTCCTTGATACTGGCTTTTGGGCAGGGAAGTAATGACATTAAGCATGAACATGTCAGGCAGGCTATTGCTGATTCTGACGAAGACATGGTTGATAAATCAGGCAGAGGTAGACTTATTACAGCCATTACCGCGTTACTTGTTGCTGCCACGTCGTTGTCAGTATGGGCGTTAGTATAATGAGTGTCATCAATACAATGCTAAAAGATCTGGAGCAACGCGGTGCTAATGACGTGGCGGGTGAGGCGATACTTAGTGGCCTGAGTTCATCTGCACGCTCAGATTATCGGGATACAAAAAGCACCAATTTTTATCTTGTAGGTACACTCAGTGTGCTGGTCGCTGTTCTTGTTATGCTGGTTTTCTATCTTATTTCACCTTACCAGCTGGTTGTAGCTGAACAACCGATGCAACAATTCAATGCTTCAGCTTCTAACATGGATCTTGTGTCAGGAACGCAAGAGCGAGCAGTTGCGACTAAACTCGACAACGCCGGGACAGATGAGCCGCCACCTAATGTTCAGGCAGAGCCTGAGCCTGAAGCCGCTGCAATTGAGGCCAGGCCATTGGTTGAAGCACCAGTGGTCGAATCAATGGACAGAACAGTAACAACTAAAGTGGTGCAGAGTCCTTCGCATCAGCAAGTTACGAAAGCAGAGTCTACATCTGTGGTAGCCGTAGAAGAAGAGATTGAGGCAGAACAGGAAATCAGTAAAACTCAACGTGAGCCAACCAGCAAAGAAAATAGCCAGCAGGCTTATTTTGATGCTCAGTCACTCTACAATCGGGGAAAGACTCAGCAATCCCGTGCATTGCTGAGAGATGCACTTAACTATGATGAATATAATCTGGATGCCAGAAAGTTACTGGCTTCGATATATCTCCGTGAAGAGCGGGCAGATATTGCGGTTGAAGTTATAGAAAAAGGACTGCTGGAAAAATCAGATGATCAGAACCTGCTTCGTCTTTATTTGCAGGCGCAGGTGCAGTTGGGGAACTATGCGGAAGCGATTGCAATCATGGAACGTCGTCTTAGTGTGAGAACACCTGAAGATGTTGCCTATCTTGCAGGTTTGTACCAGAAAAATAATGACCATCTCGGTGCTGTCAAATTATATGCCCATGCATTGCAGTTGAAGCCAACTCAAAGCATCTGGTGGATGGGGCAGGGTATTTCTTTTGAGGCGTTGGGTAAGCGGGAAGAGGCCCTGAAGTCGTATCAGCAATCAATAATTTCTGGCCAGTTATCTTCACAGCTTACTGGTTACGTGGTGAGCAGGATTGATGTAATTGAGCAGATGCAGCTTGAGGCTGCATCATAAACGTAGATCTGAGAAACACAGGAAAAAAAGTGGCTAAAAGCGCACGAAAAAAAATCCGCATTGGCGATCTGCTTATTGAAAAAGGGCTGATTAATGATGAGCAGTTGAAGGCGGCACTGACAGAACAGCGTATTTCTGGCAATAAACTCGGCCGCACACTGGTTGAACTGGGTTTTACCAGCGAGCAGGACATACTTGACGTGCTTTCGTCACAGCTTGGAATTCCCTATATCGATCTGAAGCATTTCAAGTTCAATCCCGATGTAATCAGGAAATTACCAGAGACTTACGCACGCCGATTCCGAGCAATTGTGTTGAAGAAAGATGCTGATGCCGTGTTGGTAGGTATGGCAGATCCGACTGATATCTATGCTTATGATGCTATTGCTAAAAAATTTGAAGGTAATATCGAGCTGGCGGTTGTTAGTGAAACCGAGTTAATAGAAACGTTTGATCTTGTTTATCGCCGTACTGATGAAATCAGCAATCTTGCCCAGGAACTGGGTGCTGAACTTTCCGATAGTGATATTAATCTTGAGCAGATGGTGGCTGGGGAAGATGTTACTGATGCGCCGGTGGTCAAGTTGTTGCAGTCATTGTTTGAAGATGCGATACAGATGAATGCATCGGATATACATATTGAACCGGGCGCGAACGTACTGCGTATACGTCAGCGCATTGATGGTGTGTTATATGAGCAGGTGATGAAGGAAAAGAACATCGCCAACGCACTGGTGATGCGCCTGAAAATTATATCGGGATTGAATATCTCTGAGAAGCGCCTGCCACAGGACGGTCGCTTTAATATTCGAATTAAAGATCACAGCGTTGATGTGCGTCTTTCTACCATGCCGGTTCAATATGGTGAATCGGTTGTAATGCGCTTGCTGGATCAGTCCGGTGGTATGCTGGAGCTTGAAAACCTGGGTATGACGCCGAGACTAACGAAAGCTTTCAGACGAGCCGTTCATGTGCCGCACGGACTAGTATTAGTAACGGGGCCTACAGGAAGTGGTAAAAGTACCACGTTATATGCTGCACTCAGAGAGCTAAACACCGCAGATAAAAAAATTATCACTGCGGAAGATCCAGTCGAGTACCGTTTGCCCCGTATGAACCAGGTGCAGGTGAATACAAAAATTGGCCTGGATTTTTCTCAGATACTACGTACTGCACTACGACAGGATCCCGACATAATTCTCATTGGTGAAATGCGTGACCAGATAACTGCAGAAATTGGCATTCGTGCTGCGATGACCGGGCATCTCGTGCTGTCTACTTTGCACACTAACGATGCCATGCATACACTGGAAAGACTACTGGACATGGGCATAGAGGGCTACCTGATTGCGACTGTATTGCGTGCGGTAGTTGCACAACGATTGGTGCGCAAGGTCTGCGAAAGTTGCAAGCAGCCGTTAGAAGTGAATGGTCATCAGAAAGCCTGGTTAAAAACAGTAAGCGACAGAGAATTAGAAGGTGTGACATTTTATGCGGGCAATGGCTGTGGCCACTGTAACAATACCGGTTATCAAGGACGTATCGGATTATACGAAATGATTGAACCTGATGAGCCCATGCTGGAAGCATTGCGTACCAATGATATAAACGCGTTCATGAAAGCTGTTAAAAATAATAAAGAATATGTGTCACTACTTGATAGTGGTCTGGAACTGGTATTTCAGGGCATTACCAGTCTTGATGAAATGATGCGCTTTGCGGGAGAGGTTTACCAGGGGAACGTGGACAGTATTGCAGCCGCTAATAGTTATACGTTAGATGACCTCGGTGTGAGTTAGCAGGGAACTATCATGGCATTTTTTGAATACAGGGGAAGAAATCAAACAGGTGAGTTGGTAGTTGGGCAGCGAGAAGCTGACTCGACAGAAGTGCTCGCGGGTCAGTTGGTTGCGGCAAGAATTACGCCGATTAGTATTGATGAAGTAGAAAAAACGGGAGCGGGTACAGGCAATTTTACCCGGCTCCTGGGTTTTGGTAAGCCAGGCCTTTCTGACCTGATTTTATTCAGTCGACAGATGTATGCGCTGGCGAAATCCGGTGTGCCGATTGTACGTGGCCTGACATTGGTTGCAGGGTCAACACGCAACCCGATTTTTGCCGAAAACCTGTATTCAGTTGTTAACGATCTTGAGTCTGGCAGGACTTTTTCTAATGCACTTGCACGCCACCCTGAAATATTCAGCCCATTGTACGTTAACATCATCCGTGTTGGTGAAGAGACCGGTAAGCTGGAAGAAGCTCTACTGAGGCTGTACCAGTATTTTGATGCCGATAAGGTCACGCTGGAAAAAATCAAATCAGCTTTGTTTTATCCGGTGATGGTAATTGTTGCTATTGTTTTTGCAGTCATGTTCCTGATGGCCAAGGTTATACCGACGTTCGCAAAAATTTTTGAAAAATTTGATCTTGATCTTCCTATACAGACAAGAATTATTATTAGCATTTCAAATTTTATCGCCGATTACTGGTGGTTACTTGCAATACTAACAGTCATAACCATTGTTAGTGTAAGACTATATGTTAAAACTGAACAGGGGCTTTATAACTGGCATCGATACAAGTTAAAGATTCCACGTATCGGTAGTATTATTCGTCGTGCAACGTTGGCAAGATTTGCGCGCTCGCTTGCCATGTCGAACAGTGCGGGCGTACCAATATTACAGGGTCTGACCATTACATCCAGGGCAGTTGATAATGTTTATGTCGAAGCAAAAATAGGTCGTATGCGTACCGAAGTGGAAAAAGGCGAGTCAATCACACGCGCTGCTACGTCGATAAATTTATTCACACCGCTGGTGCTCCAAATGCTGACCGTGGGTGAGGAAACCGGGCGGGTTGACCAGATGATGGAAGAGGTGGCTGACTTTTATGAAAGGGAAGTGGCTTACGATGCCGATAACATTACCAAGATTATCGAACCTGTGTTAACCGTAGCACTGGGTTTTATGGTACTGATATTAGCTATGGGAATTTTCCTGCCGATGTGGGACCTGGTTAAGATTACACAAAGGTAGAATGCTTGATGACAGTCACTCGTTATTATCAGGCCAGGCTGAGTAATCAACATGGTTTTAGCCTGTTTGAAATAGTTGTGGTTATTTTGCTCATCGGTGTGTTGGTGAGCGCGGCAATTGACCGTTTGCTTCAGCTTCAAATCGAGACAGAAAGGATTTCTGTGAAGCATGTAATAGGTGTACTGGAAAGTGCCGTTTATATGCAAACGGCAGAAATAGTGCTCAGGCAGGGACTGGGTTCCTTAAGAGAAATGGAAAATACCAATCCGGTGGATTACCTGGAAAAACCACCGGACAATTATGCGGGGAAGAAAAGTGGCGCGGCAGCTGAAGGAGTACCTGTTTCTAACTGGTATTTTGATTCCGTAAAACACGTACTGGTTTACAAAGTAAAAAACATAAAATATTTCGAAAGTGACATACAGGGAGAGCCTCGAATCCAGTTGAAGTTGTTCCTGATCTATCGTGATGGTATCAAGAGTGACAGGAATACTAATATTCAGGGTGTAAAACTAAGTAGTTTGTATAAATATAACTGGAAAAGAATTGATGAATAGACTATTTACGGAATTAATATGAGTGATAACTTTTATAATAATCTGATGTTAATACTCAAGGGTCTTCCCATGATACTAGGTGTCGCCCTTTTATTTGTAAGTCTGGTAGTGGGCGTGTTGATGATATTCAAACCATCAGTAATCATCAACCTGAACAAGAAACCCATTAACTTCTTAATGTTTCGCCGCTCAATGCGTGCACTGGACATACCCAGATATATTGATTATGTCTTTTATCGCCATCACAAACTTATTGGCACTATCATTACCTTTACTTCTATTTATATGCTGTATTATTTTACGCTGATTTATGATGCGGACATCATTTCAGGCCTGGTGCATGGTTCAAAGTATGCGGACATTGTAAAAATGCTCGCCAACACCTTGCAGTTATTTTTACTGCTAACGGGTATTTTCACGCTAATCATTGGGGTGATTATGGTTGTTAGACCCAGCATGTTGAAGGGTTTTGAAGCATGGTCGAATCGCTGGATTTCGACATATCAGATACCGGGACTACTTTCTGCTGACAGGGATCAGGTCAACCAGTTGGTCTACAAATATCCACGACTGGTCGGAATTATCATTATTACTCTTGGTCTTTATGCAGCAATTGGGCTGATTATGTTCTATATATAGGTAATGAAATCAGTTATATGACTGTATTCACGAATTCCGGAAGAATGCCTGCTGCGGCAGATGAGTTTGGTAGGGACATCATCATAAAACAACACAGGTTGCGGCCTGTATAACAAAGGTAACTAACATGATTAAACAACAAGCGGGTTTTACCCTTATAGAACTGATAATGGTTATTGTGGTGCTTGGGACACTTGCGGTTTCCGTCATTCCACGATACGTCAATCTCCAGGATGAAGCAGATACGGCTGCTGTTCAGGGTGTAGCAGGGGCGCTGGCAGCATCATCAGCCACCAACTATGCTGCCTGTGTCGCTGGCGATATTGCTTGCCTGAATAGCACTACAGCTACGATCATCAATAACTGTGACAATATTAATGAGGCGCTTGCGGGTGGTAATGCTGCCATGCCTGCTGGGTATGTGGTGACAACGGGTGCGCTGGGTGCAATTGGCACAACCACCGTTTGTACTCTTACTGGTCCGGCACCGACCTCGGCGGTGACTACGTTTACCGCGATTTCACCCGGCTAAACGCGGCAATCGCAGGGGCTCCGAAAAGAGCCCTTGCGCCGTTCGACTATGGCGTACCAGAATCGATGCAAAGGTTTTACGCTAATAGAATTAATCATGGTGCTGGTGATAATCGGTGCCCTGTCAATTTTTGTTGTTCCCCAATTTTTTAACAAAATCAGTTTCGATACGCTTTCTTTCCATCAGGAATTGAAAACAGCGATTCGTTTTGCGCACAAGCTGAGCATTGCTTCCGGCTGTGAAGTGCAGGTATCGCTTACTGTTAATAGTTATGCATTGTTTTACCCAGATACCGTCTGTAACCCTCCGGATACATTTGGTGCCAACCCGGTGGGGCATCCAGTCGAATCGGGCAACTATGCAGGAACGGCAGCAAGTGGTGTCAGCATCGCAGGCTTCGGTGATTTTTATTATACCTCCGTCGGTGCACCCAACACTTCGGGTACGATAACGATTAACCCGGGCGGCAGAACGATTATTGTTAATGCGCTGACAGGTTTCGTCCAGTGAAGTACATGCCATATAAAATACACGGTTTTACCCTGATCGAAATGCTCATCGCCATTGTGGTGTTGGCAGCAGGTGTGACGGGTATTTTTCTTGCTATTTCAGAGAACGTGGGGCGCAGCGCGGACCCGATGATCCGGCAGCAGGCGATTATTATCGCCCAGGGTTATCTGGAAGAGGCCACCCTTAAACCCTATAACGATCCCGATGGCGGTGAAACCGGTAGTTGCGAGGAAGGCGCCAGGATTCAGTACGACGATGTTGCAGATTATGACTGCATCAATGACACCGCAGGTGCTGTCGATCAGTTAGGCAATACACTGGCAGGGCTGGGTAATTACAATGTTGCGGTCAATGTCAGCGTAGTGAATATCGGCGCGCCTGCAGTGGCCGCGCGGCAGGTTGATGTCACTGTCACGCATGACCAGTTCACCGGCATCAGCATGACTGTGACCGGTTTCCGGGCTGCTTACTAC
>QIHT01000024.1 GCA_003229115.1 Gammaproteobacteria bacterium
TCATTGGTCACCATCGTATCCCACCAGTACCCAATCACGGCTAACACCACGATAATAAACAGTATTTCCTGCATAGACTTACTCTATCCTAAAGACTCGATACCATCATTAGCGGTTTTCCGATAGAATGCCCGCTTATTTAAAAGGCTCAACATCCCACTGGATCAAACTATGCTCGCAGATAAAGAAACATTAGTCCGCCAAAACTCGTATAACTACGAAGAACTGCTGCAATGCGGCCGCGGCGAACTGTTTGGTTCCGGCAATGCCCAGCTACCCGTACCTAATATGCTGATGTTTGATCGTATCACGAACATCGATGACACGACCGGCAACTATGGAAAAGGCCAGATCCAGGCCGAACTGGATATCAAGCCCGATCTCTGGTTTTTTGACTGCCACTTTATCGGTGATCCGGTCATGCCGGGCTGCCTGGGGCTGGATGCCATGTGGCAACTGGTGGGTTTTTACCTGGGATGGTGCGGCCATCCCGGCCGTGGTCGGGCATTGGGTGTTGGCGAAGTAAAATTCACCGGCCAGGTATTGCCTGCTGCTAAAAAAGTCAGTTATCAGCTCGACGTTAAAAGAGTCATCGCCCGCGACCTGACACTGGGCATTGCTGATGGCACGCTTTTAGTCGATGGGCGTATAATATACACCGCTAAAAATCTGCGCGTGGGTCTGTTCACATCTACTGATAATTTTTAGAGGCAAGTCATGAAGCGTGTTGTAATCACCGGCTATGGCATTGTTTCCTGCCTGGGAAATGATAAACAAGCCGTACTGGAATCCCTGCAACAAGGTCGTTCCGGCATTAAATTTCAGGAAACCTATAAAGAGATGGGTATGCGCAGCCATGTCGCTGGCAGCGTAGATATCAACATTGAAGATCATATCGACCGTAAAGTCCGGCGGTTCATGGGTGAAGCCGCCGCTTTTGCCCATATTTCCATGCAGCAGGCGATTGAACATGCCGCTCTGGAAGACTCACAGGTATCAAACATACGCACCGGTATCATCATGGGATCCGGTGGCGCATCATCTGCCAACCAGGTTGCTGCCGCCGATATTCTGCGCGAAAAAGGCATTCGACGTGTTGGCCCCTACATGGTGCCACGCACCATGGCGAGCACTGTTTCTGCCTGTCTTGCCACGCCGTTTCATATCAAGGGCGTTAATTATTCCATCAGCTCGGCCTGCGCCACCAGCACACACTGCATCGGCAATGCCTACGAACTGATACAACTGGGTAAACAGGATATTGTTTTCGCCGGTGGTGGTGAAGAAGAACACTGGACCCTCAGCATGCTGTTCGACGCCATGGGTGCATTATCAACTAAATACAACGAAACCCCGGAAAAAGCCTCTCGCACCTACGATGCCGACCGTGATGGTTTTGTTATTGCCGGCGGTGGCGCAACACTCGTAGTTGAAGAACTGGAACATGCGCTGAATCGCGGTGCCAATATCATCGCCGAAATCGTGGGTTATGGCGCCACCTCTGACGGCCTCGACATGGTCGCCCCTTCGGGTGAAGGCGCGGTACGCTGCATGCAAATGGCACTGGAAAATATTGAAGCGCCACTGGATTACATCAACACCCACGGCACCAGCACACCTGTCGGTGATACCAAGGAATTATGGGCCATTAAGGAAACTTTTGGTGACAACATTCCTGCTATCAGCTCAAGTAAATCACTGGCCGGACACTCACTCGGCGCCTCCGGCGCACAGGAATCTATCTACAGCCTGCTAATGATGGAAAATAACTTTATCCAGGCATCCGCCAATATTGAAAACATGGATGAAAATGCTAAAGACATACCCATTGTGACCCAACGCCAGGACAACGTCACACTCAATACCATCATGTCGAATAACTTCGGTTTTGGCGGCACCAATGCCTGCCTGGTATTTCAACGCTACCGTGGCTGATAATTCCGGCTAATCGGATAACCCTTGCCGCAGCTATGACCAGGCCCCTGGTTCGTGTATTTTGGCTGGCAAGTGCTACAATCCAGTGTATCAAGACTTTCGCAAGGAAAAGACGGGGATAAAATGAATAAAAACATAACCCTTATGAGCAGTTGTTTACTGCTGATCTCTACCCAGATTTTTGCCAACCGCCCGGCAATGGAAGACAATCCGCCTGCGGCCGAATCTGCCGCTCCCGCTGAAATACAGGAAGTCGTCATAGAGGAACCTGTTTCTGCCGTAGAAATGAGTATGCGGCACGAATCAGCCAGCACCACCCAACACATCATGGGAGATGCTCTGGAACTCCAGCCCGGTGAAACACTACCCATAAAAGTTCTCGATTTCCCTGTTCGTGGCATGACAATGGACAAGGTGCAAAATCAGCTTGGCGAACCCAGCGAAATCTCCGCCACGGTGGGCGAACCACCCATCACCAGCTGGACTTATGCAGATCGTACCGTCTATTTCGAACACTCAAATGTGATTCATGCGGTTGCCAACCGCTGAAAAAAACGACCACGATAAAGCCTGGTAGTCTAAGCCAACTCAAGAATAGCCCGCTACAACAGTTGCAGTCTGCTTCACTGGAGGCTGCTGATGTTGCCCTGTTTATTAAACGTGAAGACCTGGTTGATGCCGAACTCGGCGGTAACAAGTGGCGCAAACTAAAATACAATCTTGAAGCTGCACAGCAACAAAAGCACGACACTTTACTGACTTTTGGCGGCGCCTATTCCAACCACATCTATGCCACTGCCGCCGCAGGCCAGCGTTACGGCTACAAAACCATCGGCATCATTCGTGGTGAACAACATGCTGAGCTAAACCCGACACTTCAATTTGCAACCGATTGCGGCATGCAACTGGACTATGTCGACCGCGAAAGCTATCGCAATAAAACCTCAAACAGTTGCATCAATCAACTCCATAAAAAATATGGTCGTTTCTACCTGCTACCGGAAGGCGGTAGCAATGTACTCGCACTCAAAGGTTGTGCAGAAATTATCGACGAAATCGACACCGACTTTGATGTTATCTGTGTCGCCTGTGGAACAGGTGCAACCTTAGCGGGCCTGGTCAGCAACCTGTCAGGTAAACAACAAGCTCTGGGTTTTGTCGTCCTTAAAGACGCTGACTTCATTTCAACAGATATTAAATTACTGTTACAGCAAGCCAATATAAATCCAGCCTGTTCCTGGCAAGTGAATACAAGCTACCACTTTGGCGGCTACGCCAAAACCGATCAGGCTTTATGGGATTTTATGGCGCGGTTTAAAAAAGACTTCGACATAGAACTCGATGCAGTCTATACCGGAAAAATGTTTTACGGCTTGTTTGATTTAATCAACAACGGCTACTTCAAACCCGGTACGCGCATTGTGGCAATTCATACCGGCGGCCTGCAGGGGAATAAGGGCTTTAGTCCGCAAATGAACGCTAATAAACGCAAATAAAACCTAAAAACTTTCTTAGCCGCAAACAACGCAAAAGACGCAAAGGGTTAAAAACAAAAAACAGGTTTTCTTTGCGCCCTTTGCGTTCTTCGCGGCCAAAAGTTTTGTTTTTATTTGCGTTTATTAGCGTGGGGCCGTGTAGCGGCAGGCGGACAAGGCTTTAGTTTTTATTCGAAAAAACCTTTCTCACCACCCGAGTTCTGTTGTTTTTCACGATGCTGTTTCGACTTCTGGCGGAACTCTTCAAGCATCTCGCCAGCGATGGCTTCAAAATCTTCGAACTCGGCTTTGACATCTTCACCCATCTCGGTTTCATCAACACGGTTGCCGTCAAAGCGGATCACGCGATTGGCTTCGAGGGTGAAGTTCTTTTTGTATTCAACAAACTCATTATTCAGGTCTTTCTTATAAGTGTCATATTCATCCCGCAGGGCCTGTTTACTTTGCTCGGCTTCCAGAAGAAAAGCTTCGTATTCTGATAGTTCTTTCTGCTTGTGAATTTCAAAAGCCTCGCCCAGTGATTCAACATCCAGCTGACCTTCCTGTAAGGCAACACCTTCCCCATTTTCATCATCGTAAACAATAAACGTGGTACCGCGGATGCCAATGGTGGCGAATTTCGTTTTTACCTCTCTACGCTCACCAAACACTTTGCGGAATGTGAAATAAATCTTGCCGCCAATATGTGACAACCAGTTGGTTTTTTCTACGCGCAGCCTGCTTTTTTCAGTGAGAACAGAAAGCGCACCGTCGCTGAACTGAACAACGGCTCTGCCGCCTTCTTTGGTGACAATGGTATCCATCTGCCGAACTTTAAATCTGGATTCTTCAACCTTACGGACTTCACCGCGCTCATTGATGACCTGAACGTCACCATTAACCTTGAGAATACGTCCACGATATTCTTCCTCCGCGTAAACACCTGAGCTCAACAGGCATAACAGCGTGAAGAACGACACAATTAATCCGGGAGATTTATGCATGGCCTGACTCAAACCCTATCGGTAGCAGTAGTTTTCATTAACCCAAGTATAGCTGATGCCACAGCGTCAGGAGCTTGAATCAGTTCACAATATTAATCCACGTAGGTACCGTGCTGATGAACAGGCTCACCGTGAGGCCGTCCGAAACACACCATAAAACGGCAGCTTACGTCCGTATTCACCTCTACCATGGCCTTACCATCATAAAACAGCGCACTGCCCTTAACCAGTTCGTTTGCGTTGACGGTCGCTGCACCATCGATCATATACACAAAACCTCTGAAATCATCAGGCATTTTCTCGACAAATTTCCCACCTGAATCCAGTTGTACATCGAGGTAGCACACGGGTGTTTTGAGTTGAAGTGGAGAGTCTTTACCCACAAGTTCACGCAACATCCCACCATCGATCATGCGTTCTGGAACGGCATCAGCGTCGACTTGCTGATACGCAGGGTTTTCCTGTTTTAGATTTCTGGACAAATTCACCCACAATTGTATACCACGTGTGGTGCTGCCCGGTGCCGGCATTTCTGAATGGACAATGCCTTTGCCCGCAGTAAAACGCTGCAAACCACCGGGATGCACTGTGGATTCATTGCCAAGATTGTCCTTGTGCTGCATCGACCCTTCAAAAATGTAGGTCACCGCCTCAAAACCCCGGTGCGGATGATCCGGAAAACCCGCCGATGGTGGCACGGTAAAATCATCCCACAACACAAAGGGATCAAAATTCATAAACCCCTGAACCGGAAAAAGCCGGTTAACTTCTACGTTTTCTCCTTCAGCACCGGTTACTGCATCTCGCATAAAAATATTCATTTCAGCACCTCAAAATATTAACACTTTGACTCGAGTGTTTCCCATCGCTGGTAACTCAATTTCAGACTCTCCTCGACCACACTAAGTTTCGCCTGTGTTTGAGTGATTATTGCCTTTTCCTGTTGAAAAAAATCGTGTCTGGCCATTTGTTCATGCAACTGTTCCACCTCGGCTTCCAGTTTTTCAATTTTTTTCGGTAAGGATTCCAGGTCACACTGATCTTTGTAGCTCAGTTTTTTCGGTTTTTGTTGCTTACTTTTTGTTGCTGGCACCTGTTCTTTTTGGCTTTGAACAATACCTGTTTTGGGTGCAGTTGAACGCTGCCGTAACCAGTCATCGTAACCCCCCACGTACTCGTTGACTTCTCCATCACCCTCAAATACCAGTGTACTACTGACCACATTATCCAGAAATTCGCGATCATGACTGACGACCAGTACGGTACCTGAGAAATCCAGAACCAGCTCTTCCAGCAGTTCCAGTGTTTCCATATCAAGATCATTGGTCGGTTCATCCAGCACCAGCACATTGGCCGGACGCGTGAACAAACGCGCCAGCAATAAACGGTTACGCTCACCGCCTGATAAAGCTTTTACTGGCGAGCGTACCCGGTCGGGCGCAAATAAAAAATCCTGCAAATAACCCATGACATGTTTTTGTTTGCCGTTGATGTCAATAAACTCCCGGCCTTGCGAAATATTATCGAAAACACTGGCCTCTTCATCCAGCTGGCCGCGCATCTGGTCAAAATAAGCGACCGCCTGTTTTGTACCCTGGCGCACTTTACCTGTCTGTGGTTTGAGATCACCCAGTAATATGCGTAACAAGGTTGTTTTGCCTGCACCATTGGGGCCGATGAGACCCACCTTGTCGCCACGCAGAATTGTCGTATTTAAATTTTTAATCAGCATGTGATTATCGTAACTAAATCCAACATCCTCGACTTCAACAACCAGCTTACCCGACTGCTCTGCCTGGGTAATTTTCATATCGACCTTGCCAATTTTGTTTCTGCGCGCTGCACGTTCGCGTCGCATTTTTTCAAGATCACGTACCCGCCCTTCATTACGTGTTCTGCGCGCTTTTATACCCTGACGAATCCACACTTCTTCCTGTGCCAGTTTTTTATCGAACAGGGCATTGGCGGTGTCTTCTGCCTGCAGGAGTTCCTGTCGGCGCTTCAAATACAATTCGTAATTACCGGGGTAACTGGTCAATTGCCCTCGATCAAGCTCAACAATACGTGTCGATAGCTTTCGCATGAAGGCGCGATCATGCGTGATAAATAACAGGGCGCCATTGAATGCGAGCAACTGTTCTTCCAACCATTGAATCGCTTCCAGATCCAGGTGGTTGGTCGGCTCATCGAGTAATAACAGGTTCGGATTGATGACCAACGCTCTCGCCAGAAGTACTCGTCGCTTCATGCCTCCCGAGAGCTTATCGAAATCTGCATCCCCATCGAGTGACATTTTCGACAATATGGATTCGACCTGCTGATTGAGTTGCCAGGCATCCGCGACTTCTATTTCATGCTGTATTTTCTCCAGCTCCGCAAAAGCCTGTTCCGAATGATCGGTTGAAACCCGATGCGTTGCCTGATGAAATTTTTTCAATAATTCAGCAGTTTCGCCCAAAGCGCCGGCAACGACGTCAAAAATACTGCCCTCCATACCTTCGGGCACTTCCTGATCCAGGCTGGCGATTTTAACTGAACGATTTATTTCCAGATTACCGGCATCGGCTTTTATGACACCGGAAATCAGTTTCAGCAAGGTTGATTTGCCGGTACCGTTACGCCCAAGCAAACTAACGCGCTCGCCGACATCAATCGCCAGGTTCACCTGCTCCAGTATAGAAGGGCCGCCAAAGCTGACACCTATATTCCGACACCGTATTAAAGCCATATATAAATAGTATGAAGAATCATCAGGTGCGGGATTATAGTGCGTTTGAGCCACAAGAAGTATTCAAAATACCGCAGCCAAAAAAAAGCCGGTGAAGGACACCGGCCGAAGATGAGAGAGACTTGCAATACTACCCTTGCGGGCTTCCTCCTCTACTCTCGGAGAAATCTTTTTTGATCAAAAATCCCGGCGGCGACGCGCGATACCAACCAAACCGAGCAGACCACTACCAAATAACCACACAGCGGCTGGAACGGGTACCGGGCTCATTTCAAGCACAAGGTCCATACCGACAGTCGAACCGTGGTAACCATTGCTAAAATCATCCCCTGTAAAGTTCGCGCCCCACAAGGTCATCAACATCGTTATAAGTACCTGACAATATTGAATCGGAAATACTGGCAAGCGTTGAACCGGACATGACATTACTGCCACTGGAATCGTGAAGAGCGGACGCATTGTAACCGGGTGTGTTACTGCCATCTAACACTGCAGTAATGTTGTATATCGCTGCCTGGGCTTTTCCTGTAGCCCCGGCAAGCACCAACATCAACAAAAATACCCAATCCCTGTGAAAATTTTCCATTCTGTCTCTCTTTGACGGCTAAAGCAGTAAATTAATAGAGCGTCCCGGCACTCACTTGTAAGGTAAGATTGCAGTTATCAGGCCAATTTTGTTAACTTTATGTTTTTATTGATTATTTTTTTACAACATGGCACAACAAACCCTCTTGTTTTCGAAAGCGTAAAAGCTGCCGACAAAACAGTGCCAATAATCGGTTTTTTGTGGAGAAAGCCTGGCTGCAATGCCACCAACAAATAGGGATATTGTATTTTTTACTGATAAATCAGATAGATAACGTGCTTAAGAAGTGTTAAAAAATGCGACATTTAGACATCATAGTCGAGCACTGGAGCCAACCATCGCTCGATAACGGCCAACTCAACACCTTTGCGGCGGGCGTAATCTTCCACCTGATCCTTTTGAATTTTACCGGTACCAAAGTACTGCGACGCCGGATGAGAGAAATACCAGCCCGATACCGCGGCTGTTGGCAACATGGCATAACTCTCGGTAATTTCGATGCCTGCATTTTTATCCGGCTCTATCAAGGTCCACAATGTTTGCTTCTCGGTGTGATCCGGGCAGGCCGGGTAACCGGGAGCAGGTCGAATACCCATGTAGGCTTCCGCAATGAGTTCATCTTTACTCAATGACTCATTTTTACCGTAAGCCCAGAATTCTTCACGCACACGCTGGTGCAGTCGTTCTGCAAAAGCTTCCGCCAACCGATCTGCCAGCGCTTTTAACAGAATACTGTTGTAATCATCGTGATCTTTTTCAAACTGCTCAACGTATTTCTCTATGCCTATGCCGGTAGTCACAGCAAAAGCGCCAATGTAATCATTTTTACCACTGTCTTTTGGTGCAACAAAATCAGACAAACACCAGTTAGGTTTATCTTTTGATTTGGCTAATTGCTGGCGTAAATGATGTAAAACAACCTGTACTTCTGCGCGATCATCATTGCTATACACTTCGATATCATCGCCAACACTGTTGGCGGGGAAAAAACCAATCACTGCCCGCGCCTGCAACCAGCCTTCGTCAATAATTTGTTTTAGCATGGTTTGGGCATCGTTGAATAAACGTGTGGCTTCCTCACCGACGACTTCATCATTCAGGATTTTCGGGTACTTGCCTGCCAGTTCCCAGGCGTGAAAAAAAGGTGTCCAGTCAATGTAGTCGGTTAATTCGCCAAGAGAATAATCATCGAAACTTTTAATGCCTAAGAAAGTGGGTACCGGCGGTGTATAGCTTTCCCAGTCATCGCTAAAACGATTATCACGGGATTGCTCCAGCGTGGATGTCTTGCGTGTTGATTTACGATTAGCCCGCTGCACGCGTAATTTCTCGTATTCGTCCTTGATACCTTTCATGTATTCTTCACGGCGCTCTTCACTTAGCAAATTACCCGCCACACCCACAGCGCGTGATGCATCCGGCACATATACCGCTGCATTGGAATATTTCGGATCAATCTTAACCGCGGTATGAATACGCGAGGTCGTGGCACCACCAATAAGCAAGGGTATATCCATGCCGAGACGCTCCATTTCTGCAGCCATGTGCACCATTTCATCCAGCGAGGGTGTAATCAAACCGGAGAGACCAATAATATCAACATTGTGTTTTTTAGCTTCAGACAAAATGGTCTCTGCTGCCACCATCACACCCAGGTCAATAATTTCATAGTTATTACACTGCAACACCACACCAACAATGTTCTTGCCGATATCATGGACATCACCTTTCACGGTTGCCATTAATATCTTGCCGTTACTTTGTATAACGCCGTCTTTTTCAGCTTCCAGGTAAGGCATTAAGTACGCCACGGCTTTTTTCATTACGCGTGCCGATTTCACCACTTGCGGTAAAAACATTTTGCCTTCACCAAACAAATCGCCGACAGTGTTCATGCCGTCCATTAACGGGCCTTCAATCACATGCAGTGGTCGCTCAGCCTGCTGGCGCGCCTCTTCAGTGTCTTCTACGATAAACTCGGTGATACCTTTTACCAGCGCGTGCGATAAGCGTTTATTAACCGGTAACTCGCGCCAGGCTTCGTCCTGCTTGTTATCCACCGCACTACCATCCCCCATGTACTTGGGTGCAAGTTCGAGTAATCGATCAGTGCTGTCTTCGCGTTTGTTCTGGATAACATCTTCAACCGCTTCACGCAGTTCTTCAGATAAATCATCGTATACCGCCAACTGTCCCGCGTTTACGATACCCATATCCATGCCGGCTTTAATTGCGTGATACAAAAATGCAGAATGAATGGCTTCGCGCACCGGGTTATTGCCACGGAATGAGAATGACACGTTAGAAACACCGCCCGAAATCAGGGCGTGAGGCAATGTTTGTTTAATCTTGCGTGTGGCTTCGATGAAATCAACCGCGTAATTATTGTGTTCTTCGATTCCTGTAGCAACAGCAAAAATATTCGGGTCGAAAATAATATCTTCCGGCGGAAAGCCGATTTTTTCGGTTAACACCTTATAAGAGCGTGTACAGATTTCAACCTTACGCTCAAACGTATCGGCCTGACCGTCTTCATCAAACGCCATCACGACAACAGCAGCACCGTAACGTCTCACCTTGCGTGCATAGTTGATGAAATTTTCTTCACCTTCTTTCAACGAAATGGAGTTAACAATACCCTTGCCCTGAATACATTGCAGGCCGGCTTCGATGATTTCCCATTTGGAAGAATCAATCATCACGGGTACACGTGAAATATCGGGCTCCGACGCAATCAGGTTCAGGAAACGAACCATGGCTTCTTTGGACTCCAACATACCTTCGTCCATGTTGATGTCGATAACCTGTGCGCCGCTTTGTACTTGCTCCAGTGCAACCGATAATGCTTCTTCGTACAACTCTTCTTTAATCAGGCGTTTAAATTTAGCCGAGCCAGTGACGTTAGTGCGTTCACCGACATTAACAAACAACGAGTCTTTGCCAATGTTGCACGGCTCCAGCCCCGACAGGCGACACTCTACAGGTAGCTGTGGAATCTGACGCGGAGCTTTGCCTTCAACCAGTTTTGCAAAGGCGGCAATATGATCTGGCGTGGTGCCACAACAGCCGCCAACAATATTCAGGAAACCGCTGCTTGCCCACTCCTCAATCGCCTGCGCCATCTCGTTAGCTTCGAGATCATAACCACCCATTTCATTCGGTAAACCGGCGTTGGGGTGAGCGGAAATATAGGTTTCTGAAATGCGCGACATCTCCTGCACGTACTGGCGTAAATCATCCGGTCCCAGGGCGCAGTTCAAACCAATAGAAATTGGTTCAGCATGTCTTAGCGAATTATAAAAAGCTTCCGTCACCTGACCGGTCAAAGTACGTCCCGACTGATCAGTAATGGTGCCGGAAATCATAATCGGCAACTCAATACCGTCTTCGTCGAACACCTGCTTCACAGCATAAATGGCAGCTTTAGCATTGAGTGTATCGAAAATGGTTTCAATCAAAATAATATCCGAACCACCTTCAATCAAACCACGCGTAGCTTCGACATAAGCTTCAGCCAATTCATTAAAGGTAATATTCCGAAACGCGGGATCATTCACATCCGGTGATATCGAACAGGTGCGATTGGTTGGCCCGAGTACACCGGCAACAAAGCGCGGTTTGTTTTTACTGCCGACTTCATCCGCCGCAACGCGCGCCAGTTTTGCCGCTTCCACATTCAGCTCATAGGCCAACGCTTCCATGTTGTAGTCAGCCATGGCGACACGGGTAGAGTTAAAGGTGTTGGTTTCGACGATATCAGCGCCGACCTCCAGGTATGCCTTGTGGATATCCTGAATAATCTCGGGCTGAGTGAGCGTCAGCAGGTCGTTATTGCCTTTCAGGTCAGACGGCCAGTCGGCAAAGCGAGCTCCGCGATACGCAGCCTCATCCAGCTTATGACGCTGGATCATGGTGCCCATAGCGCCATCCAGCAACAAAATCCGTTGCTTAAGCAGCTGATATAATTGGTTTAGTCGCTCGTCTCTGGGCATCTGTAATTCAACACAAAAATAAATAGCGCGTGATTTTAGCATTTAAACAATAGGATAAGCGTTCCTACGAATTTTTCATGACAGTCTTCGTAGGGCGGGCATTGCCCGCCAATCTGCGGGGCAGGAAAATGGTGGACAGTGCCCACCCTACAAAGGCTGACCCGGATTTTGGACGCTGCTATGAAATATCAGGGATAGTGCTATGCTAGAACCATGAGCTCACAGAACATTCATCTGTATCTCACCTCCGAGCATGAATGTGGTTACCTGCCTGACCGCATGGCCACCAACCTTGTTCCCGACCCGACCCGACAGATGGATATGGAGCTTTACAGTCAGCTTATCCAGCTGGGTTATCGCCGCAGTGGAGATTTCACCTACCGGCCACATTGCAATGGCTGTATCGAATGCCAGCCCTGCCGAATACCCGTGAACAGCTTCGCGCCAAACCGCAGCCAACGACGCTGCCTGAAAGACAATCAGGATCTGACCACAAACATTATCAAAGCCAGCTACAGTGACGAGCATTTTGAACTCTACCAGTCCTATATTAATTCACGGCACTCGGATGGCAGCATGGTTAATCCGCAACCCAAAGACTTCAGTAATTTTCTGTACAGCCAATGGAGTGACACGCATTTCCTCGAAGTGCACAAAGATAACCGTTTAGTCGCAGTAGCTGCTATCGACTATACCGATGCAGCTCTATCGGCCGTCTATTGTTATTTTGATCCCGAAGAATCTGCCAGAAGCCTCGGTACCTACTGTATCCTGCAGCAAATACAACAAACCAAAGTCAGGGCGCTTGATTATTTATACATGGGTTACTGGATTAAGGATTGCCAGAAAATGAAATATAAGGCGTATTTCCAGCCAATGGAAATTCTTGTCAATAACACCTGGAAACTAATGGATGCTTCCGACTGAAGAACATCATGCCCGAATAAGCCATCGCCATAAAAAGGTGTTGAAACTTAATCTGCATCTTTCTACACGCAAAGCCCTGTTGCTTAGTATTATTGTTATTACCGGTGGTATCTGGTTCAGTCTGAAACTGGCTGACTGGAGCTGGTTCTCCCGTTCCGGCTCACTGATCGTGATTATCGGTATACTTCTCACCTCCAGCCAGATCATTGAAAACTCCCGAAAGTTAAAGACACGACGTTCACATCACGATCACAACTTTAGTCGCGACTTTGCTGAGGACATAAAAAAACACAACCTCGAACGATCTCGCCACCTTGATGAAAATATCTGGGAAAATGGTCTGCGCGGTTTGTATCTATTAGTCGCCGGCACGCTGATATGGGGCTTCGGTGACCTGATTGGAACATTCCTCAGCTAGTCAGTCGCCTATGGTAAAATGGCGGTATGAACACTCAAGAAGTTATCACCAAAAAACTACAGACGCTGTCACCCGAACATCTGGAAGTCATTAACGAAAGCCACATGCACAATGTACCTGAAGGCTCGGAATCCCATTTCAAAGTAGTCATCGTCTCAGATGCCTTCAAGGACAAGATGCTAATCGCACGCCACCGCCTTGTTAATAAAGCACTGCAAGAAGAACTCTCTGGAGGTATCCACGCACTAGCCCTGCACACCATGACCATGGATGAATGGTTCGAAAAAGGCAATGCACCCGAATCTCCACCTTGCCTGGGTGGTAGCTCAAAGAAATAAACCACCCCGCAACAAGATGACGGGGTATTATGTTGTAGGAGCGGCTTTAGCCGCGAATAACTTGCTGCCATAGCTATCGCGGCTAAAGCCGCTCCTACAAATTTCGCTATAAATAGCGGGGAATTGAACCCTCTGGGATTAAATCAAACTAAGCTTTGTGCGATGTGCTATATCACACGCACAACACAACAATATTTTGCGGAGTTCTTTTATGACCGAAAATCTTGATCCCATAATACTGAACTTTCTGTATGTCATTCTTGGCGGCATGCTCACCCTGCTGTTCATGAAACTGGGTTGCAGCATGTTCAATAAAATTGTGACCTTTAACATTAGCGATGAACTTGGAAAGGGCAATATTGCTGTCGGCCTGATGGTCATGGGTTTGTTTATTGGTATTGGTACCGCGCTAGGACTGGTTATCGGACTCGGCCTTAGTTAAACCATCCTGCCCTCGTCATCTATCAACAGGATGCACAGACTCCCTCTTAATAGCTTGTTAATGACTTTTTTCTTAGGCCTTATTCTGAGCAGCTTCGCCTGGGCCAATCCTGATCCCCCAGTTCACTCAAACAAATGGACCAACAAATATGATCGGCATTTTAAAAAATACAGCAAGCGCTACTTCGGCCCGTTATTTGACTGGCACTGGTTTAAATCACAGGCTATCGCAGAATCCGGCTTAGATCCAAAAGCAGAAAGCCACGTTGGCGCGCGCGGTTTAATGCAAATAATGCCCGCCACATTTGGTGACATTAGCGACAAAATTCCACATTACATGGAACTGGACGAACCCCGCTGGAATATTGCTGCCGGCATCTACTACGACCGTCTGCTCTATAGAAAATTTCCAAAATCTACCGAACAGGAAAGAATGTACCTCGCCCTCGCCAGCTACAACGCAGGTTATGGACGCGTCTTAAAAGCGCGAAAAAGAGTTAAAAATAAACATAGCTGGAAAGATGTTAAAGAACATTTGCCCGGTCAAACACGTGCTTATGTTTACAGGATAAGAAAACTAATGGGCGATAAGTGAGTTTTTTTAAAAGCATTTACCACGGAGGTCACAGAGGTACACAGAGAAAAACTTTTAGGTGTATTCGTAAATTGGGTTAACGAGATATATCCCAAACCTGATTCCAAATTCGATGATATTGGTTTATGGTAAAAATTCTAAAGCTATCCTGTGGGTCTATTACTTAACCACAAAATAATTTTTTCTCTGTGTACCTCTGTGACCTCTGTGGTGAAAATATTTTTAAAAGTCCAAATCTTCATCTTCGGTTTTACCAGCTTCTTCTTCTGCGTTTTCATCGTCAGCCTTCACCTCATCTGCTACAGACATTTCAAGACTAGTTATATCTTCTAATAGCGATGTATACACCCAGGCGATATTTCCATTATCTTTTAAAATCACCTGCATCCATTTGCCTTTTTCTGACAATGTTAATATCTGTTGACCCTGTTCTGCACTGGCAACAATCGCCTGATCCAGTCCCGGACCACTGCGAATATTAACTCGCTTAACGCGCACCTGTTTTAACGTACCTAACATGCTTCCGTAGGTGTTAACAATTTGCTGTTTTCTACTGCGTATTGCCCGGTCATCTCTTTGTAACATCGACCTGATAATCAAGCGCGCATCTTCGTGTCCATCCTCAGCTGCGACCAGATACAGATCAATCGCTCGATCCATATTTTTTTTGACCTGACCTTCACCCAGGCTGTATAACATGGCCATCGAGAACGTGGCATCGATGTGGCCCTGGTCAGCTGCGCGTTGCCACCATTCCAGTGCCAGGCTGTCATTAATAGCCAGGCCGTATCCGTTTAGATACATCCAGCCAACATTGTATTGCGCTTCTGCATCACCCGCATCCGCATGTGGGCGCAATATACAATAGGCTTCGGCAAAATTGCCCTCGCGCATGGCGTGAACTGCATCTTCAATATCCAGTGCCCAACCAGAAGGTGATAACAAGAACAGAAAACAAATCGACAGATACGAGCGATACTTCACTTTTTCAGCACCATTCTAATTAAACGGATAATAAGCAAAGCAGTAGGTGATCCGTGCATGAATAAATCAAAAATATCAATGGGTTTAACCAGTGCCCACTGCGCTAACAAACCCAGTTTCTCAAGCAGATGTGGTGTCGAGTGCAGCGGCAGCACGGCCAATAAAAGTGCAACACCAATCAATGGTACTAACGGTAATTTATCAACCCATTTTATCATTCGCTGTGTTAACCCTGAGAAAAATACTGCTGTAAGAATTCATCAAAATTTATTGTATCAGATGACTCGATTTCATATTGTTTTTGTAGCGACTGCACGGCTGCCTGCTCGAATAAATGTTGGCGCTCTCTCGATATCTTGCGTGATTTGAAATGTTCGTAGTGCTGCGACGACATACGTTTTGCATAGTGGAAAAAACCTTCATGATGGCTGGTCATATCAGCCAGCATTCTCGCCGAGGGTGTTTTGTCCGGATTATTTATACAGGCCCTCTGCACATTCAGGCTATCTGTATAAGCGGTGCAATCATTCACCTGATCCAGTACATCGGCAACACCCTGCATTTGATCAAATAATTCTATCGCCCAATTTTTTAAAACTACTTCTTTATCACATCGTGTGAGTTTTAAATCTGACTGTCTTCCGGTATGGGCAACATGGATCAGGTTCATATCAATTTCTGTGGCTTCACTTTTACTCAATACCGGGCTGTCCTGCAGTAAACAAAACAATACAAAAATCTCCATAAAATACAGTTGCTGTTCATTTACTCCGTGCGGATCAAATGCATTGACATCAAGCGAACGGATCTCGACATAAGCTACTCCGCGCTTACTCAGCGCTGTGGTTGGTTTCTCATTGCCCTGAGTGATTTGTTTTGGTCGAACCGTACTGTAATACTCGTTTTCAATCTGCAGGATGTTGGCATTGAGCTGTCGATATTCACCATCAACTTTTACGCCAATATCTTCATAAGCCGCAAACGGGGTCTCAATAGCACATTGCAGGCTTTTCACGTAAGCATCCAGCGAATCGTAATTAGCTTTAATGCCGGCCATGTCTTCCTGGTTGTTGGTATAACCGATATCACCCATTCGCAATGATGTTGCATAAGGCTCGTACACCGTGTTCTCGTTGTACTCCTTTAACATCGTTGGCTTTCCATTAAGAAAAGACTTACACACACCGGGTGATGCGCCGAACAAATAAGGTATCATCCAGCCGAATCTCATCGCGTTTCTGACCAGGCCCATGTACTGCTGTGAAATAAAATCCTGTTTTGAATCGGTATTTGTTTCTACTTGCTGGTACAAATCCCAGAACGATTCAGACACGGAATAATTAAAATGCACACCCGCAATCACCTGCATGGTTCGGCCATAACGATAGCCTAAACCTCGCCGGTAAACCGTTTTCATCAACCCGACATTAGATCGACCATAGTCTGCAATCGGAATACTTTCGCCACCTTCAACCACGCAGGGCATACTGGTTGCCCACAGCGTTTCAGCACCCAACTTTGAATAAACAAACGTTTGCAGGTCATCCAGAAAATCCAGAGCTTCTTTTATAGACGTGCACGGCGGCGTGATGAACTCTATCAAGGCTTCGGAAAAATCGGTGGTGATATAAGTATTGGTTAAAGCTGACCCCAAAGATTCGGGATGAGGCAAACGAGAAATACCGCCGCCCTCAGCCACGCGCAGGCTTTCTTTCTCAAGACCTATCAGAGATTCTGACAAACACGAAGCCTGTCCGGAATCGATAATCCGCTTCAAGCGCTGGTTAAGGGACTTATACAAATTAGTTTCCTGAAGATACGACCTGAAAATACGACTAGACACCGCATTAAACTCATGACCTGGCCAGTTAGCATGAATATTAACAAACAATTATACATGGTTAAGACCAAGGCTTCTTACTC
>QIHT01000011.1 GCA_003229115.1 Gammaproteobacteria bacterium
TGACGACCAACCAGGCGAACTTCAGCCGCTTTAGTCATAGCATCAGCCGCTTCTATTGCAGGCACCAGACCACGAGTCTCAATCATGCCTAATGCAATTCCAGATATATTATTCGCCATATCATTCTCCGTACTTCGTTAAAATGTTAAAAATTAAAAAACTAAATATTCGTTATTGTTCCCAATCATCAATAATTCCGGCGATGGTGAGATCAGTCACTGTACCGAAATCAGGCATGGCATGACGTGCTGCCGAGCCACTCGTTGTAATCACCCACTGTCCCGGCGGTACACCAACCGGGTCGGTAGCAACAAAAAGCTTGCCTTTAAAATCGCTCAACACACGTAGCGATACACTCTTTAAACCATCAACACGCTGGGTCGTCACTAGATCATCACGTACCTGCATGATTTCCATCTCAGGACTCCTGCCAATAATCTATGATGCCGACAATAGTTAAATCACTCGGATATTTATTACTACCTGCCGCTTCACGAGCCGCCGAGCTACCAACACAGATAACCCAGTCGCCGGGAATACAACCCACTGAATCAACCGCAACCGAAGGCGTACCACCTTTTTTGTCACGTACAACTAACAAAGGACGGTGACCCAGTCCATCAATGCGGTTGGTCGAAACCAGAGTTTTCTCTACCTGCATTATCCTCATGCTGCTACCTCGTCAATAATCTCAAGTGGACTGCCTAAAGGTCGATCCTGTAAGCTCATCTGGCAAATCAATTTTTTCTGCGCAGCCAGGTTTGCGTAACGGTTTTTAATCGCAGCATTAACACTTCGGCATTTGTCGATCATGCGTTGCCTGGATCCCGGTACTTTGGAGTCATAGCGGTAATGAATAGCAATCGGTACTGGCAGTTCATTATTAAGATTTAAACCGGTAAAAATCTTGATGCCGATATCGAGATCCGCAGCACCTTCTTCTACGGTATGCAGATGCGCATAATAAGCAAGGTTACGCAATTGCACTTCCTGAAATCCATCACCCACACTGATATAACGTTCCGCATGCCCTATGTCGGGATATCGACCTTCGTATAAATCACTAACGTATTCAATTTGCGATAAGTTATTAATCAACAAATTGACAATCAAGCGACGGATACCTTCTTCAGGTTCGCCGTCACCCTCGCCCCAGCCATCAATCTCACTGGTTTTATTAATCGTGTTATAAACCGCAATACGCGCCTGGTCAGCAGTCAGGTTCAACGTATCATGATAAAGCTGAGCGTTATCAACGTAGCGATACACGTTCAGCTCTCCCTTGCTATCTGGCACATGAACACGTATTGCATCGGTATCGGTATCTACGCCAATCAATAGAATGTCCACCGAAGCGCCGCAGCAAAAACTATTTTCAATGGCTTCACGAAATTCATGCAAGCGCGCAAGCCCGGCTTCTGCCGCCAAAAGGTCGTTACTACCATGTGCAGCGCAACCCTGATGTGATGGATCGGAACTGCTGCGATGATAAACCACCACTTTCAAATAATGAGTTCCTGCATCTGCAGTGACGGGCAAACCGGTGCGAAAACGTGCTAACTCAACGCTTTCCCAATAGCGGATATTTGCTTCTACATTAAAGAGAGCGCCAGCATAAGCATTGCGTACCGTCAAAGCTGATAGAGGTAAACGCAATATGTATTTAGATAATCCTTTCAGGCGACCATCCGAGCATGGAGTAATGTCCACGCAGTGAAAGCCACAATCGAGAAAGAAACTTTGCGTATCAAACGTGTCTTCTGACTGAGTGCGCAAGTTGTCTGCAAACTGTTCAATCGAATTATTCAGTGCACCAAAAATACAGTAGGCGTACATTGCCTGCATATCCAGACCGTTCAACCAGGCATTAGCCAACAGCTGATCCGGTAACTCGTGCTCCAGCATTTTTCTGGCATGAATCTGCGCTTGCGCTATAAAGTCTTCTTCATGCTGTAAATTAGCCAGTTTTTTAAGCGTTGGCACAATAGCTTCAAAACGACTTTTGATCGCTTCTTCACAACGGGCTAACTGTGCATTGGCACGTAAATCAGTCAACGGATGCCGGCACGAACGAACTGGCAAACTATCGCACGCAACAGCTTCAACAGATATGGGTGCAACAGCTGCTACTACCGGTGTTGGTGCTGTTTCTGCAGCGACGACCGGCGCGCTTTGTACTGCAGGAGTTAACACCGTCTGCGGTTGAGCCATACCAACAGGCGCCTGCATATAACGACTTGCATCGTTTGCAGTTTTTCTCCTGTAAGTATTTCTTGTGTTCATTACTCTGGTCTCTATCGTCGTGTATGTTTACGTATTTATATTTTGGTTGCTTCTACTCACTTAGACCCGTCTAAATGAGTAGAAAATAATCAAGCGCTAGCGCCACCTGACAAGGTAACAAGGCCCGTAGTACAGGCACCACCGCTACTACCCGTCACTCTGGAAGTTGCAGCTTCCGGGCGCTCACGATCTTTAAGAGCATGAGCACCGATATTATCCCGCTTAACTGACTCGCCCTGTTGTGTCTGATTACGGCCAGCAGAAAACAAACCTTCTGTGCCTGTAACATGACCACCACGAGACCAGTCATCACCGGTTATATGGGTACCACTTTCACTGCCCTCGCCAGTAATTCTTTCTAGCTGCGCTGTCGCTATCTCAGAAACTGCAGGTTGAATTTCACGACCATGGCGAAATTCAGGAGTCCCAGAGATAACCCCTTCGGCTTTATTTGCCGCACCGGTAATAGAACTTCTGCGAGCGTAAACGCTGCTATGAACAGGATCATTTTTACTCTGCTGCCAGGCTGCTTTTGCCGGCGACATCACAGAAAAATCAGCTTCATAGGGCTCTGTTGTTTGCGGCGAACTTTGCGTCGTGGCCGCCTGCGCAAGATGATGCTGGTCGCTGTTACACAAAGCTCGATCTTTTTGCCCCTGATAGGGTGTGCCCGTCACATCCTGGCACTGTCCACGCGGAAAATTACCCGCCATGCGTTCGTCTACCGTCGGCGTCATGCCAGAAACAGACATCACTGCCGCATCATCATGTTTAGCCAGGCGCTGATCGCCCTGTGCCACAGCAGCATCAGAACAAAATTCGCTCACTTGTTCGCGTCCGGCATAATCGCTACCGGTCACGGTTTTACACATACCCGACTCATCGCCTGTTGTTTTTTGCGAGTGTCCGGTCTGCACACCGCTCACAACCTGGTTATGCCAGGTTTGACTCGAACCTGTCACTGTTCCGCTCGGTCGGGGTGTTTGTGTGCAGGATTGCTGAAAATATTCCTGGCTGACTTGTTCGCTCCCTGTAACGCCCAGGCAGCTACCCCGTTCATCACCGGTCGACTTTGGGGAGGGACTGGCCTCTGTGCCCGTCACTGACTTCCCCTGTAAAGTGTGCATTTCATGTACTTTGCTGGAACGCTGGTCGCACAATCCCGCTCGTGCCGCTTCGCCATATTGACTACCTGTCAGACGTTGGCAGGAACCCGGTTCATTACCGGTAACATTGTCGCTGCGATCCACCAGATTTCCGGTGATGTCCATGCCACCACGACTGGCATCAATACCCACTTTGGGGGCAGCACCAACAGGTGCTGTGCCGCAAACCGTTTGAAAACGTTCACTGGAAATATGTTCTGTGCCAGTGACACGACCACATGCATCCTGTTCATCACCAGTAATGCCAGCAGCACGAGATGACTCGCCGCCTGAAACAGCGACACCGGCAGCAGTATGACCAACGGCCACTTTAGCGGGTGCTTCAGCCGCTGCTTGTCGCAGTGCTGCATCAGCATAAGCACTACCAGTCACTGCCTGATTAGCACCGGATTCTGAACCAGTCACTGAGTTATCACGCGCTTCATCAACACCTGTTATACGCATATTTTTGCCGGTGCTGCCAATAACTACTTTATCTTTCGCCTGATTCATTGCCTGAGACGAACAAACAGAACCAAAGTGCTCAGCACCAAGGTATTCACTACCGGTCACTGCTTTGCAATTTCCGGCTTTATCACCCGTGACTTTTTTTCTGCCAGCCGTGTTACTACCAGTGAGTAATTGACCGTGGCTGGTTTCACTTAAACCAACTTTAGCGGCAGCAGCCTGAGGTGCGCTGCTGCAAAATTTTTCAAACTGTTCAGTGCCCAGATATTCGGTACCGGTGACAACACGACAGGCACCAGACTCAATGCCGGTAATTTTTTCTGTTCGTTCTACCTGTGTACCGGTTACTGCCTGACCCGACAGTGTGGTACCCACTTCTACTTTCGGTGGTGCCATGTCAGCGCCGGGGCGTACGCGCCCACTGGGACGACAGGCTGAAGCATCTCCACGACCAACCGCACAGCGGTCCTCGCGACATAATCTAGCCAGTGCTCTACCGGTTAACGATGATGCACCTGCACCACGCACTAAAGATTTACGCGCCCGCATTCCCGCTTTGCCGGGTAAACCAACTTTACCTTTTTTAGAAAGCGTATTACGTCGCTCACGACAATAAGCTCGAACACTGGGCGAAGCATTCGCAGAAGCTTCAGGACTACTTTCAATAACTTCACATAAACTATCCAGCGCTGTATCACCCCCGGTTTGTTCGGTCTCAGCAGAACACGGTTCGCATGGGGATGTATAACCAGCTTCAGCACAGGCATCACAACATGCCTCATCTTTTGCTACTGCAGAAGATTCTGATCCAGCAGACATAGCTGGACTCGCTGCTCTACCGGCCATATTAGAAGCGGACGGCACAACTGAACTTTGCTCTGCACCGGCTGCAGCCTGAGCTGCAACTGGCGCGGGGGCTCTAGCTGACGCACGGGGATCGCTACGACCTGTTTTTATTTTAGCCGCACCGGTGTGAGACATTTCGCGTCGTCTTGCACGCGACAGCTCGCGACCGGATAGTGCTGGTGTATGTGATGAATCACTCATACTGAATTACCTTAGTTAAAGGGCTCTAAATATGCGACGATGCCTTCACCCTGAAAAAGGTGAAGATACGCTTTGTCTTTGTTTTCATTCGCCGAATTAACGACCGCGATGAACAACAAACGACATACCCTGACTTTGTGAGTAGTTATCATAACCAATCAAACGAACATGATTGCCAGGATACTCACGATGACAGGCTTCCAGTTCAGCCAATACGACATCTACTGATTGCTCGCCAAACATAGGCAGTTTCCACATGTACCAGTAGTAGTTAAACGCACGTTTTGGTTCGACATGTTCAATCGCCGGATTCCAGCCCTGTGCAATAACATAGGCAATGTGAGCACGCGTCTGATCTGCTGTCATTTCTGGCAAATAAGAAAACGTTTCGAATTTAGGTGATGATTTATAATCTTGTACTTCAGCCATTCTAAATACCTCTTTAAATTTTTTGCGTTGACTGCACTGGACTAACGACTGACCACCAGGGTCAATCGTTAATCATCAGGCATTAACGGTTTACGTTGTCCAGTTTATCTACAGTGTCAAACTCGAATTTGATTTCTTTCCATGTTTCCATGGCAATTTTCAATTCCGGGCTATGAGCAGCTGCTTGAGTCAACACAGCTTTACCTTCTTTCTCTACATCAATACCGCGATTACGCGCATCAACACAGGCTTCAAGTGCAACACGGTTAGCCGCAGCACCTGCAGCATTACCCCAGGGGTGACCTAATGTACCGCCACCAAACTGTAAGACAGAGTCATCACCAAAAATAGCAACCAGTGCAGGCATATGCCATACATGAATACCACCAGATGGCAAAACACCAGGCATAGAACCCCAATCCTGATCGAAGAAAATACCACGGCTTCGGTCTTCAGGAATGAAAGACTCACGCATTAAATCAACCCAGCCTAATGTTGCAGCGCGATCGCCTTCGAGTTTACCGACCACTGTACCTGAGTGCAGATGATCACCACCAGAAAGACGCAAACACTTTGTTAGTACACGGAAGTGAATACCGTGATGCGGGTTACGGTCAACAACCGCATGCATCGCACGATGGATGTGTAACAACATACCGTTTTTATGACACCATTGTGCCAGCCCTGTGTTGGCACAAAAACCACCGGTAAGAACTCAGCACGCTCGTACATTTCTTCTGGTGTCGGAGCCGTTACGTTTAAGTAGTGACCTTTACGCTCACCGGTTTCAGCTTCTGATGTTTCAATTGCGTCCTGACAAAACAGGAAGCGATCACGCCAGCGCATGAAAGGTTGTGAGTTGACGTTTTCGTCATCTTTGGTGAAATCCAGACCACCGCGCAACACTTCGTAAACCGCACGACCGTAGTTTTTAGCTGACAAACCTAGTTTAGGTTTAATGGTACAACCCAGCAGTGGGCGACCATATTTATTCATCTTGTCACGCTCAACCTGAATACCATGTGGCGGACCATTACATGTCTTGATGTAGGCCAGTGGGAAGCGAATATCTTCCAGACGCAGTGCACGCAGAGCTTTAAAACCAAATACGTTACCAACTAAAGAAGTCAGTACGTTGACTATTGAACCTTCTTCAAAAAGGTCAATCGGGTAAGCGATGAACGCGTAGTGACAGGTATCATCACCAGGCACGTCTTCAATGCGGTAACAACGACCACGGTAATAATCCATGTCGGTTAACAGATCAGTCCAGACCGTTGTCCAGGTACCGGTTGAAGATTCAGCGGCAACAGCTGCTGAGACTTCTTCACGATCAACACCCGGCTGCGCTGTAATTTTAAAACAAGCCAGTATATCTGAATCAAGCGGAACGTAATCCGGTTGCCAGTAAGTTTCGCGGTAGTCTTTAACACCCGCTTCGTATGTCTTAGCCATGGAGTTCTCCTATGAGTTTATGACTCGTTGATGCCCGGATATTCAGCGCAGTCATTGCCAGCTGCCACCTAATCTCCGGGTTGAATTCAATTAGCGGCATAGTGCCTCTAACCCCCAGGAACACATCATTTAAAGTACGCATCTCGCCAAAAATGTTAGGCTAAACCACTGAAACAAATACCTGTTTCTGCCATTTAGCCTTTGACACAAAATAGCCCTTGTCAAACAACACATACTCTAAACGGCACACTCCTGAGTGATAGAAATCTACCGCGTTGGCGACATTGTGTAGAAAAGCCTGTATAAATTGAAATTGATTATTTCTATTTATAGTATAGACTATCGTCTATGCCCTATTCGAATGCCTCAAATCTTATTCGCCATGTCACACTGCGCCAGTTGCAGATCTTCGAGATGGTAGTGCGCCTTGGTGGTTTTACCCGCGCCGCACAGGCACTTCACTTAACTCAGCCCACTGTCTCCATGCAAATTAAAAAACTTAGCGAGGCACTTGGGCTGCCGCTGTTTGAACAGATAGGGGGGCATGCCCACCCAACTACCGTGGGGCGCGATGTTTATGTCGCTGCCCAGGAAATTCTTGGGCGCATGGCAGCATTAGAAGATTCAGCATCCGAAAGCCAGGGAGTCGTCAAAGGCGATTTACACATTTCTGTTATCACCACCGCTAAATATTTCATGCCGCGCCTGCTCGGCGCTTTTATTACTCGACACCCGCAGGTTAAGCCTCGGCTGACAGTCACCAACCGGGCAAAGGTGCTGCAGCGCCTCCGTTCCAATGAGGATGATTTACTCATTATGGGGCAGGTTCCCAAACAACTGGCGGTTGAAGCACACCCGCTTATTGATAACGAGCTGGTAGTGGTGGCTCCACCCGATCATCCTCTTGCCAAAGCAAGCAACATAACACTAAAAAAACTTCATCATGAACGCTTTTTGGTACGTGAATCAGGCTCGGGCACCAGAAAGGCCGTCGACCGGTTATTCGCAGAACAGGGCATTAAAGTGACACCTTATATGGAGCTGGGTAGCAGTGAAGCCATCAAACAGGGAGTGATGGCTGGTCTGGGAATTTCTATACTATCGCGACGAAACCTGCGTCTGGAGCTACTTGGTCAACACATTACGATACTGGATGTCAAAGGATTTCCCATGATTCGCCGTTGGTATGCGGTGCATTTAAAGAAAAAACGATTAACTCTGACGGCCTCCACCTTTCTAGAATTTATGCTCACCGAAAGCGATCATATTTTGGGCGATACATCCCTTTCGAAACAACCATTAAAATCAAAAGGATAAGTAATTTTTCCGCAAATGAACGCTAATGAGGGCTAAAACCTTTTTATCCGCGAAAAACACGAAGGACGCGAAAGGTTAAAAACAAAAAGCTTTTTTTGCGTTCTTCGCGGACACAAGGTTTTATTTGCGTTTATTTGCGAACGATAGGCTTTTTGCTTTTAGAAAATATTCGTGGGGATACCTCAGAGACTGCCCGCCCCTTCAGCAATGTAAAATATATACTGCTCTTCCCCTGGAAAAGGCTGGCACTTCGCCACACTCACAATAATACTAGCCAGCCCGGCTCGAAAACAGGCATTTATATCGTCTGCCTGTGCCCTTCAGGTTTCCAGGCTGGCGCGATTACATTCGGCATATCGGAACGATTCAGTAAACGTGCAGGCGATAACGTAAACTCACCATAACGCTGGTTAATACTGTCCATGGCTTTATGCAGCATTTTTTCCTGCAATTGCTGTTCGGGATTACTCGCGAACATGTCCAGTTGCATAGCAACAGGTTGTGGGTCGAGTGCAGTGACCTGTATTTGATGCACACCCTCGCCTTTCCAGTGAAATTCTATGGCCCGTTTCCCATGCTGAAATATTTTTCGGCTGTCGTTACTCATCAATGGCAAACGTATTTTTTCGCCTGTCCAGCCAAATTTTGTATGCAATCCCACCCAAAAAGTACGCGCCTCCAGTTCGTGTTTGCGCAGTCGCGCACCCACTTTGCAGCACATGTGCTGCAAGTAGGTCAGCACTACTTCCCGGCTACGCGTATTAGGTGGCATGACCTTGCCATGGCCAATAGATTTTGGTGCTGCCACATCAATGTGCAACGGATCTGGATCTTCACCCTGGCACATATACCAGATACGCCGACCCAGGTTTCCAAAACGTTTTGCCAGAATACTGATAGGCAGTTTTTCCATATCACCGCAATTTCTCACGCCATAGCCCGCCAGAAAACCACCCATGCCTTCTGCAATGCCGCACAGTTCTGTCACCGGCACATAACGCAATCGTTCTCTGGATTCCCACGGCGGTATCACCGTAAAACCATCGGGCTTGTTTAGTTTTGCGGCATATTTGGCTGTGGTTTTATCGCCACTCAGTCCCACTGAGCATAGTAAGCCTGATGTTTCGTACACTGCTGTTTTTAATAACTGCGCAGCTTTTTCCGGCGAGCCGTATAAACGCTGACTGGGAGTAATATCAATAAATGCTTCGTCCACCGAAAACACTTCGATATCAGGACAGATATTGTGAATGGCTTTCATGATGTGAGTGGACACGCGCGCATATACCTTGGGGCGTGCCGGGCGCTGCACCAGGTTCGGGCATAATTGATAAGCCTCTCTTAATCGCATACCTGTATGCACACCAAATGCACGCGCTTCGTACGAGCAGGTGATGATGCAGCTACCGCGCATACCATTAGTAATGCCTACAGGCTGTCCCAGTAAAAAAGGAAAATCACGTTGATCGACCGATGCGAAAAATGCATTCATGTCGATTAAGGCGATAGCACGTGACCAGTGTTGTGGGTTAGGACTCATTTTTTTATTAATTACAGGACATGATACTTAAGGATTCCTCACGCTCATAAAAAACATTCGATTCGGAATGACAGCTAAATCTATTGGATTGCTGAAATAACACCACACACTGTCATCCCGAACCGCAGGGAGGGATCTTATGCTAGCTGTTTAATCAAGATTCCTCACGCTCACACAAAACGCTCGATTTGGAATGACAGCTAAAATTATTGGATTGCTGAAATAGCACCACACTGTCATCCCGAACCGCAGGGAGGGATCTTGCTTTTTACTAACTAATCACCAGTCTTTGCTCAAATCACACCATTCTGGATTAGCAGAGCAAACTAATCTGTTTTTCTTTTCCCTCCGCCAGGCTTTTATCTCTTTCTCTCGTATAATTGCCGATTCAACATCACTGGTCTTTTCAAAATACACGAGCTTATTCACATTATATTTTTCTGAAAAACCGTTAATTTTCTTATTCTTGTGCTCATACAGCCTCCGCTCAAGATTATTAGTAACACCGGTATAAATGACTCTATTATTCCAGTTCGTTAACAGGTAAACGTAATATGAACGATCCATGTTCTATCTCCTAAATCAAGATTTCTCACACTCGTAAAAAACACTCAGTTCGGAATGACAGTTAAAATTATTGGGTAACTAAAACAACACCTTCATACTGTCGTCCCGAACCGCAGGGAGGGATCTTGTGCTAGCTGCTTAATCAAGATTCCTCACGCTCACACAAAGCACTCGGTTCGGAATGACAGTATGAAATTAATAACGCCTAAGCCGCCCGACCTAATACGCCCTGAATATTCACACGCTTCTGCAACACTCCAAATAAGTGCAATGAATTTTCTATCCACTGGTTACTTTTAAATAGGGGAACTTGTCGATACCCCAGACCTTTACGATCAAACAATAAACACGCGCCATTTTGTATATTAGCCACGTAAATAAAATTCTTTGTTTTATGCACTATATATCCTCCACTTTAATTAACATTAGTAATGCCGAAGCTGTCCAATTAATACTCCCTGAATACGTACACGCTCGGCTTCGTATACCATCGGTTCCATGTCAGAATTCTCGGGGATTAGTTTGATGTACCTGCCCTGCTGGCTGCGCTTGAAACGTTTTAGCGTGGCTTCTTCCTCGTCGATTAAGGCGACAACAATGTCGCCATCGTTAGCAGTTTCCCGAAACTCGATCACCACAATATCGCCGTCCATGATGCCGGCTTCGACCATCGATTCACCCTGCACACGAATGGCATAACTGTTGGCACCAAAAAAATTGCTGAGGTCTATTTCGTCCTGACCGGCGATGGCTTCGATGGGTTTGCCTGCGGCAATCTTGCCCAGAAAGGGTAAGGCTGTTGCTGAACGCTCTGGCTCTGATGGCAACAAACGAATACCGCGATGTTTACCGCTATGGGTTTCCAGAAAACCGGCATCGACCAGTGCCTGCACATAACGGTGCGCCACACCGCGCGATGTGATACCGATAGCTTCCGCTATTTCCTGCAGCTTGGGCGAAACCTCATTCACCTCTACGTAGCTCTGGATGAAATCCAGCACCTTGCGTTGATTATCGGTTAATTCATTTGTTCTCATAATGTTCTCATTATAGGAGAACAGAAAGCTCAATACCAGAACTTAAATCAAATTTTTTTACTCCAGGGAACCCTGAATTTTAACGATACTTTCTGCTATCCATGGCCGCAGATGCTCCAGATTACAATTATCCGTCTCAAACAGCTTCATCAAAAAGGCATGCGCAGCCTGAGCTTCGACATCAAATTTATAACCATTCATCCTCAGAAATACATCCGTGGCAAAGAATGCCACGCGTTTATTGCCGTCCACAAACGGGTGATTTTTGATTAATGATTCAAACATGGCTGCCGCCATTTCAACCAGATCCCTGTAATAACCTGACTGAGGACGATGCAGCGCGCTTTCGAGAAGGCCCAAATCGCGCACACCCTCTGGGCCGCCGAAACGCTTAAGCAGAACAACATGCATGACCAACACTTCATCGAGCGTTAAAAAATCAACACGATTACTTCGCAAGAAGCTTGCCCAACTCTTCGTTGTCCTGAATGGAATCACGCAAATGATCGAGCACGACAGGACGTACTCGGTGACGCTTTAAATATTGGCTGATGGCCTCAGTCAAAACACCAGAAATATTTCGCTGTGATTCGCTCGCAACCTCTTTGAGCTCCTCCCACACCGCTGCTTCAACTTTTGAACTGATTTTAATGGTAGACATACCATGACAATAATTGACATATCATGACATGTCAATACAGAACTGGAAAAACTTTTCCAGACAACACATGTATAACGTATTGCGTTATATAACGTTTTTCGTTATATTTCAGCTATGGCACGACTGCATCCAGGAAAAACGCTTTTTGATCAATATCTTAAGCCCAACGGGCTGAGTCAGAATCAGCTCGCCAGAGCCATCAATGTGCCGCCCAGACGCATCAATGAGATCATTTTAGGAAAACGCGCTGTCACCGCCGATACCGCTGTCAGGTTAGGATTTTTCTTTGGCAACAGCGCGACTTACTGGATGCACCTGCAATCAGAGTATGAAATCGGCCAGGTACAGGCCAATGTCACCACCCGCCTGCACATGATTCAGCCTATCTACATGGATGAGGAAAAACTTAAATCAGGCGTGCCCGATACCCAATCAAAAGCTGAGAAAAACAAAACTAAAAATATTAGAAAAAGGATCATGCGATAATCAAGATTGACATATTATTGTACATGTACAATAATATGTACGTATTATAAGGAAACTACCATGGATGCCATTTCATACACCGCTGCACGAAACAACCTTGCCAGGACCATCGACAAGGTCAACGAAGACCATGCCCCTATTATCATCACACGACAAAAGGGGAAATCTGCTGTACTCATTTCTCTGGATGATTACAATGCCTACGAAGAAACTGCCTATCTCATGCGCAGCCCAAAGAATGCAGAACGACTATTACAAGCGGTACAGGACATTAAAAACGGAAAACATACAGAAAAGGGATTGATAGAGGATGAAGATTAACTTCCATGAAAGCGCCTGGTCTGATTATTTATATTGGCAAAAAAATGACAAAAAAAACCTAAGACGCATCAATAAACTTATCAAAGAAATTTCCCGCACCCCTTTTGAAGGTATCGGCAAGCCTGAAGCACTAAAACACACCTTGTCAGGATACTGGTCAAGGCGTATCAATGATGAACATCGAATTGTTTATACCGTAAAAAATAAAACAATTATCATTATTCAGTGTAGATATCACTACTAACGAAACCCATGAAAAAACGTTTAAAAACTTACCCCAATTCATGGAAACTCCAAACCAGCAAAGAGATTTACGACAACCCATGGTTAAGTCTGACCGAAGATGAAGTCATCAACCCCGGTGGAGGCATATCACACTATGGAAAGATTCACTTTAAGAATATCGCTATTGGTATCATCCCTCTCGATGAAAACGACAACACCTGGCTGGTGGGTCAATATCGCTACGTACCCGATTGTTACTCGTGGGAGATACCCATGGGTGGCGGACCGCTGAATATTGATCCGCTTGAATCTGCGCAACGCGAACTCAAGGAAGAAACCGGATTAATCGCTAAACATTGGGAAGAGTTAATGCAACTGCACACATCAAATTCAGTCACCAACGAGCGCGGACTTGTTTATGTAGCAAAAGGTTTAACTGAAGGCGAAACCGAGTTTGAAGAAACCGAGGATTTAAAGGTTATTAAGTTGCCGCTGGAAGAGGCCGTTCAACGCGTGATGGATGGAGAAATAACCGATGCGGTGAGTGCTGCAGGCTTGCTTAAACTGGGCAAGATTCAGTAGTCCTAATATCGCGAGAGTTTTTTACTTCGCGTAAAACTCTCTAATAACATATTGAATTTAGGCATAAAATAACTTATTAAGGTTGGCTTTATGCTGTGTAATAATGGTAATCACACTTCACTTCATTCTGATAACACATGCAAGATCAGGACAAACATCGAACTCGTGCTTATGTATTGGCTCGGCAGCAACACCCGGCATGGCTGCTGCTCGCATCCAGGACAGGCCCAGCTGTATTGGGCTGTTTGCAATCACTTTTTACTGAAAACCGTGATGGCATTGAATTTGAAACCGCTTTGCTGGAATTGACGGAGGTATTACGCGAACAGCAGGAATCAGGTGGTCTCGAACTAAAAAGTGACAACTACCCCCTGGAAGCAAAAAAAGAATTACGAAACTGGATCAAAAAACGCCTGATTGTAGAACGGGAAGGAAAAATCATGGCGACTGACGCGCTGGAATCGGCACTGCGTTTTGCCGATGATCTTGACAACCGCATCATGACCTCAACCGCTTCTCGATTATCCGTGGTGCAGCGGGAAATCGAAAATCTTGAAACCAACCTCAATCCCGATCCAAAGAGCCGTGTCGCATACTTGAAAAGAAAAATCAAAGCACTGGAAATTGACCTGGTAAGCGCAAAAAGTGGAAACGTACCGGTATTAACCGAAGATGAAACGAAAGAAGCCATTCGTGAAATTTACAATCTGGCGATCAGTTTGCGTACTGATTTCCGGCGTGTTGAAGATTCATTTCGCAAGGCAGACCAGAATTTAAGGCAATCCATTATTAGTGAGCAGAATAACCGTGGTGAAATAGTCGATAAATTACTGGACAGTCACGACAGTTTACTGGAAACAGATGAAGGCAAAGTGTTTCACGGTTTTCAACAGCAATTAAGCCAGACGATAGAACTGGACAACATGAAAAATCGTTTGCGTACTATCGTGAGCCATCCCGGTGCAAAAGCGGCTCTGCAACCCGGCCAACTAACGGATCTACGCTGGCTCTCAATGCGTCTTGTTGAAGAGTCAGAGTCCGTTATACGCGCTCGGGCGCGTAGCGAACGGGATGTAAAAAGTTTTCTTAAGTCCGGCCTGGCCGCTGAGCACCATCGCGTTGGTGAATTATTGAATGAAATTTTACGACACGCCGTGGATGTTGACTGGTCTAGCCAGCGTGTTCGGCGTTGTGTCAGTTCTTTACCGCCCGTGGCCATCTCGAATCCCACGCTACCCCTGGTTGAACGGCTTCGTTTTAAATCGCTCGACGAAGACGAAATATTTCAGTTAGATCTTACCCGGCAGGCTGTTGATCTGGAAAATATGGACGACGAATTCTGGGCAGCGTTTGACGAACTGGATCGTATGCGTTTAATTAATGAAACCAGGGCTCTGCTTCAGACCCAACAAAGTGTGATGGGAATTGCAGACATTGCCAGACATATACATCCCTTACACGACCTGGAATCTATTGTGCTGTGGCTAGACATGGCATTGCAGGCAGATGTGCCTGTACATAGTGAAACAGAGTATGTTGATATCAAAAATAAAGAAAATTTTACCATGCGCTTTACTGTACCCGTTGTTGAATTAACGGCTGAAGCCACTAAGAATATTGAAATGGAGAGTTAGTGATGAACGGTGTATTTGATCAACTCACTTTATCAAAAGAAGAGAAGAACCAGGGCGATGAATTATTAACGCAAGAAAAAGATATTGATGAAACTCAGGGAGAAATTAATGAAGCAGCGACACCCCATGGGGCAGTCGCGCAGCAATACACACTAAAACAAATAAAAGAAGTAAGCCAGCAGCTTATAAAACATGGCCTGATAGAATCAGCCGCTAAACCCGGTCTGTATCAGGCGGCATTAACCCATAACACAAAAATAAAAGATATCCTCGAACCATTTAATCTTGATATAAAAATTGACGACATACGCGGCCTGATTTTTGTGGTTGTGGCTAACCACGTGACGGAAGAAGATGACGAGTTATGGTCGCACCCACTGGTAAGACGACAACGTTTAAATATGGAACAATCATTATTGATTGCAATACTGCGCCAACGTTTTGTGACGCACGAACTCGACGCTGGCGTAGGTGATAACAGTGCTGTGATTCATATCGATGAAATATTGCCGGAGTTAAACGCCTATCTGGGTGATCTGGGCAGCGAAACTCGTGAAGATAAACGCCTGCGCAATTTGCTTGAGCAATTAAAAGCGTACGGTGTCGTTACAGACATCAATGAGCATGAACAAATTACAATTCGCCCGCTGATAGCGCATATAGCAAACCCGGAAAACCTGACGAATTTGTTAATTGCGATTAAGCGCAAAGCAAACAAGATACCAGAAGAAACCAGTTCATGAATACTAACTCGCAACTCGATGTAAAAAAATTGCTGGATGATCCAGCCTATCGCTTGTCGGAGCTTGATCTGTATAACTGGGGGCCGTTTTCAGGCTCGCACCGTGCTGAAATAGACCCTGACGGTACAGCCATAATTGGCCAGACCGGCAGTGGTAAAACCACGCTCGTAGATGCGGTAATGACACTGCTGGCGCAAACACCGAAATATAATCTTGCCTCAACAGGAGGCCACGAAAGTGACCGGGATTTAATTTCATATATTCGCGGTGTAACCGGAGCGGGTAATGAAAGTGAAAATAACGACCATATTTTAAGACCGGGCAAAACAGTGACCGGAATTTCTGCTCATTTTAGTAATGGTGACACAACAGTGCATATTGCCGGAGTATTGTGGATTGATGGCAGCAGCTCGGCAGCGGCGGATTTAAAGCGCATCTGGATATTTTCGCTCAGCAGACAACACAGCCTGGTTGATTTTTTACAAATATTACTGGACGGCGGACTACGTGCACTGAAACAGTTAGGCCAGGATGAAGACGACATTCAAATTTATGATTCCAAAAAAGCCTACCTGGCGAAACTTCGACGTTATTTTGAAGTGAGTGACAATGCCTTTACGCTGCTTAACCGAGCCGCCGGATTAAAGCAGTTAAATAGTATCGATGACTTGTTCAGGGAGCTGGTACTGGATGATCGTTCATCCTTTAAACGAGCCGCAGAAGTCGCGGCTGAGTTTGATGATCTGGCCAGCATCCATGCCGAGCTGGAAACAGCGCGCAAACAACAGCAATCCCTTGCTCCTGTTGAAACTGAGTACAAAAAGTACAAAAAAAATAGCGAAGCACTGGAAGAAAAGCGAATCCTGGGATCGATATTGCCGAAATGGTTTGCCAGCCATGCTTATTATCTGTGGCAGCAGCAGGAAAAAAAGGCCGTACAGAACATTGAGCAGTGTGAACAAATAGCCGTATCACTGGATAATAAAGTTGAGCAGGCGCAGAAACAAACGGAACAATGCCATGAAATCTATCTGAAACTGGGCGGCGCTTCTATCGAGCAATTGCAGGATCAGGTAAAACAACAACAGGCTCTAGTTGATACCTGCAAGACGCACGCAGCGGATTATCGCCAATTGACGACCCGCTTAAAACTGAATAGTGAACTTTCAGCGGAATCACTCGTTAAAAACCAGCAACAAGCAGAACAACTGAAGGTTGGACAACAGCTTGAATATAAAAACACCCAGCAGCAGGCCTGGGAAATGGGCGCTAGCAAACAACAACAAAGCAACACCGTAAAAGAACTGGAAGATGAAATTGAAAAAATAAAAACCTCACCAGGATCAAATATACCTGCTCGCTTTCAGGCATTTCGGTCTGAAATGGCGCGAGCACTTAATCTGGATGAACAGGAATTACCTTTTGTAGCCGAGTTAGTGCAGGTTAAAGCTGAACAGTCTCACTGGCGAGGTGCCATCGAACGCGCCATCGGCAATCATCGATTGCGCTTGTTAGTACCACCGAAACATTATGAGAAGACGCTTAACTGGATCAACAACCGCGATAATCGTTTGCATGTGCGCTTGTTGGATGCAAGGTCGCCAGATCGTCAACCTTCATTTTTACAGGATGGTTTTACGCGTAAATTGAACTTTAAATCCCACAGTCATCGGGAATCGCTAAAAAACTTGCTGGCTACAATAGACCGCCATTGCGCAGACGATGCAAAAACTCTGGCACAAACCGCCCACGCCATGACGCAACAAGGTTTAATGTCGGGCAAGCAGGGCTTCGCTGAAAAACAGGATCAGGCCCCTCTGAATCAGAACTGGATGACCGGATTTGATAACAAAGACCGTCTACAGAGTTTGGGAGATGATATATCCGAGGCACAATCAGAACTCTTCAAAATCGAAAAGGCCTATGAACAGGCCAGACACATTTGCACAACAATAGAACAAAACATAAAACTACTGGAAAAACTGTGTGAGTTAAAGTTCAGTGATATTGATGCTGTCTCAATGAAAGAAGCACTGCAAAGGCTTGAGGAAAAATTACAATCATTATTAGACCCGGATTCCGACGCAGAGAAAGCCCGGGAAAACTGGGAGACGGCCAAAAAACATCTGGCGAGCTGTGATGAACAGGCGACAGAAAATAAAATAAAAAAGTCACGTTATGAGGATGCTTATGATACAGCGAAGCAACAGAAGGAAAGCGCATTCCAGAGAACAGGTAAAGGCATTAATGATGAGCAGAAATCTCTCGCCGATGAGTATTTCAAAGTGCCTGGAACGCAGGAAGTTAACAGCCTGGCGGATCTTGAGCGTGAAGCCGTGGCAGAACTGCAAAATCATATCAGCAGGCTGAGTGCCAGGGCAAACGATAACGAAATCAGGCTGGGTAAACTAATGGTGAAGGCTAAAGAGATTGACACCGGAGTTCTGTCTGAAACAGGGACGGAAATACATGACATACCCGATTATCTGGCACAATTAAAAATTCTGAATGATGAAGCCCTGCCCGAAAAACAAAAACGATTTTTAAATTATCTGAATCAGTCATCTGACCAGGGTGTTACGCAGTTGCTAAGTAATATCAGTAACGAAGTCAATGTGATTGAAGAGCGCATCGATGAACTCAATCAAACCATGCGCCAGGTGGAATACCAACCTGGTCACTATTTGCAGCTGGAACCACGACGCATCAACCACGAAAGCCTGAAAAGCCTGCAAAAGGCGCAACGTGTTTTACGCACCGCTGCGTTAAAGGAAGATGCCGGGGAATCGCACTATCGTGCCTTGTTTGATATCGTGGCGCTGTTGCGCGACGCTGTGGATCGTAAAAAAACATTAGCAGCAAAGGCGCTGATGGATCCGCGTTACCGGTTACAGTTTGTGGTATCTGTTATCCGCAAGGAGGATGGCAGCGTGAAAGAGACACGTAAGGGTTCACAGGGCGGCAGCGGCGGTGAAAAGGAAATCATTGCCAGCTATATTTTGACGGCTTCACTTAGTTACGCGCTTTGCCCGGCCGGATTAAACAGGCCGTTATTCAGCACCATTATACTCGACGAAGCCTTCTCAAAAAGTTCCCGAGCCGTGGCAGCAAGAATTATTTCCGCACTAAGAGAGTTTGGTTTGCACCCGTTATTTATTACCCCGAATAAGGAAATTCGATTATTACGCGACCATACTCGTTCTGTCGTGCTAATTCATCGTCGTGAACAATTTGCCAGTATGACCTCATTAAGCTGGGAAGAACTGCAGGAACAGGCGGAAACGCAGCTCGAAAAAGTGACCGATGAAATCACCGGTTGAATTAAGCGCACGCCTGACAAAACAATGGCAAAATGGAGAGACACGTGAAAAACGTCTGTTATCTTCCGATGTCTGGCCAATACAACTTGCCATAAGCCTCCCCAGTGCACAACAATTCGTTGAACATCCAGCCACCATCAGGGATCACATCACACAATGGCGTAACGTAAAAACTGGGCAGGTCAACTGGAAAGAAAAGAAATATATCCAGTCATCTGCCCCGATTGAATTACCCGAATCCTGGCAAATTAACACGCCCAGCGACTGGGTTGCAGCGACCCATAATACTAATGTTCAGCAGGAATATAAAATACTGGAACAAATTGTTACAGAAGTTGACGCTATATTTCATAGCGTGATAGTCAGAAAACGCCATTTGATTCTTTCCAAACCCATAGAGGAAGTTATTCAGGCAACTCAAGTGGCCCTTAACCTGGCACCGGATTGTGCACAGGGTAAACCACTCAGGGCGCTCTCAGTAGCAAACAGCGACAGCAAATTTTTTGAACGCAATCGAAACCTGATTACGCAGTTCCTGGATATCAGGTTTGATAATGCGACGAGTGATACAGGTCTTGAGCAATTTTTAGGAGCGGCTGATGAAAGCGATCACTGGTTACTGGTTGCGCCACTCGATGATCGCCTGCTTCCATTTGAACAAATGCGCATTAGAGCCAATGAATTAGTAAAAATTGAGTTACCAGCGTCACACATCATTATTGTAGAAAATGAACAATGCCTGTATCAACTGCCCCATCTATCCAACACCATTGCCATATTAGGTGCTGGACTTAACCTGTCCTGGTTAAAAGCGCCCTGGCTTAAAATAAAAACACTGGCCTACTGGGGAGATCTGGATACCTGGGGTTTAACGATATTGGCAAATGCCAGAACTGAACACCCGCATCTGACAACCATACTAATGGACCACACCACTTTTGATAAACATGCTGAAAATTTTTCAGTAACAGAACCCAAAAAAGCAGATTCACAACCGCCTTCACTATTAACGGGCGAAGAAAAAAAACTGTATATGAAATTGTACGCTGCGGACAAAGGGAGACTGGAACAGGAGTTCCTGCCAGAAAGTGAAGTAAACAAGGCAGTTTCAGACTGGCATACGAATACTATAAAAAAAACGAGTGAGACAGATGCCTCTGATGAATAGTGCCCGTTAAACTGGGGGGGAAGCTCAGGCACATTATTTATTTTTGAACATAATCCGGTCAAGTTTGCGACGCTAAACCCCATTTTCACGACAAATAAGAAGAATAAGCGACAAATAAAGCGTTTATATGTCGCTAAAATGCTTTTTGCGACATATAATCTGACACATGCCTAAAAAGATTTCCGAACAAGAGCTTGAGTCCATTGTTGCAATAGTAGCGGCTCATACTGAAGAGGTGCCAGTCAAAGCCATTCGTGATGGACTGGAATTTGAGCTTCCACCCCGGATGTTACAGCGCCGTCTGGCATTGTTGGTCGAACAAAAACGGCTGATTGTCGAGGGGCGTGGCCGGGGCAGTCGCTATAAAGTATCTCCGACTGGGGTTGAGATTCACGCCACAACCGGAAAGTTCACGATTACAGGACACTCAGCACAAATTGAAATCTACCCTCCCATTTCCTCAGAAGGGAGGATCATCAAAAAAGCCGTCCGAGAGCCGATTCAGAACCGGAATCCTGTTGGATATAATCGAGCTTTCCTTGATGAATACCGGCCCAACGATACCTTCTATCTTTCAGCAGAAACACGGCAGCATCTTCTCGAGATGGGGCGTTCGTCGGATGGCCAGCGCCTGGCTGGAACGTATGCGCGGCAGATATTCGATCGCTTGTTAATCGATCTGTCCTGGAACTCCAGTCGTCTGGAAGGCAACACCTACTCGCTACTCGAAACTGAACGTCTGCTTGAATTGGGAGAGACTGCCGAAGGCAAAGATGCTCTGGAAACACAGATGATTCTGAACCACAAGGCTGCCATCGAGCTGTTGGTCGAGCAGGCTACCGAAGTTGGTTTTAATCGTTACACCATTCTCAATCTGCATGCCTTGCTATCGGATAACCTGCTCGCTGATCCACAGGCTTGTGGGCGCTTACGCACCATTGCGGTAGGAATCGGCGGCACGGTCTACCATCCGCTGGAAGTGCCGCAATTGATTGACGAGTGCTTTCAACAAGTTCTCGATACCGCTGCGGCAATTACCGATCCATTCGAGCAAGCCTTCTTTGCTATGGTGCACTTTTCCTATTTGCAACCCTTTGAGGATGTGAATAAACGTGTTTCACGCCTCGCCGCAAACCTGCCGTTTATTCGCGAGAACCTGAGTCCGCTGTCGTTCGTGGATGTGCCTGAACGGGCCTATATAGAAGGGTTGTTAGGAGTATATGAACTCAATCAAATCGAGTTGCTGCGTGATGTGTTTGTCTGGGCTTATGAACGCTCATGCGCGCGTTATTCAGCTGTGCGCCAGTCGCTGGGAGAACCTGATCCGTTTCGTCTAAAATATCGGACATTGATCGCCGAGCTTGTCACTAAAATCGTTCGCGGTGGTATGGATAAGAAAACCGCTGTCGCCTTTATCAAACAGCGTGCCATGGAAGGTGCGTCACATGAGGATCAAGCACGTTTGATAGAGGTGGTGGAAACCGAAGCGATGAACTTACATGAAGGAAACATTGCCCGTTACCGTTTACGTCCGTCACAGTACCAAACATGGAGAGAAACCTGGCGTTGAGGCCGCATTCTGAAACACATGGATAGAATCAGTTGGAATTTTGTGCACCCTCTGAGAAGAAGCAAACGTGCATCGTGTTTACCCGTGTCTAGTAAATTTTTACGACTAGCTCTGAGCAAATCTTTGCTCCAGATAATCGTTAATAGTTGAAGATTCATACATCCATTGCACTTCACCATTTTCTCCCATGATACGCAGACAGGGCACCTGATACTTTCCACCTTCACTAACTAACTCGGTATTCCACTTCGGATCGTTACGTGCATCGCGTGTTTCTATTTCCAGACCTAATTTACGCACTTTACGCCGCGTTTTTACGCAAAAGGGACACAGGTTAAATTGATACAGGGCCATGTTGGCAGTGGCTGCATCAAGTTTAGATTTGCGTTCTGGGGTATGCTTCGGTTTTTTAGGGCGAGTAATCCAGTCGATAAAAACAATGAATTGGCCTAAAAACCAGCGGAGTGATCGGAAGATGTATTTCATAATAATCTCAATATTTAATATCTAAAACCTCAAGATTCCTCACGTCGCATAAAACGCTCAGTTCGGAATGACAGCTTATTTTTGTCATCTCGAATGAATGTGAGAGATCTTATGCTCTAAGGCTTTAGATTCCTCGTCGCCAAAAAACGGCTCGCTCGGAATGACAAACTAAAACTC
>QIHT01000068.1 GCA_003229115.1 Gammaproteobacteria bacterium
CTGTAGTGCCTGTTGCTTTAATGTCAGAAATTATTTTAAAAAATAAAGATGAATGGAAAAGTGAACTTGAGTTAAAGGCGGATGCAGTGAAACGTATCGGTGAACTTGAAAAGCGAGGTGCGCCAATAAATATATCAGCCAGTGCCTGTGAAGGTGTGCTGAGTGCCGCGCTGAATATGCTGGAAGGAAGGAGTTTTATCGCAGCTAAGGATAATCTTTATAAAGCTAATGGGGATGCGATAGAGCTATTAAGTTATTATGCAAATTCAATTGCACACTGGAAGGACGAGTAACTCTTTGCGGATGATAAAAACATTAAAAGATTTTTAGCCGCGAAGGACGCAAAAAGCGCAAAGGAAAGCAACATATCTTTTACATGTCGGAACAAGCGATAGTGTTTCCGGTGGTTTGGTCATTACATCTGCCTGCAATATCCTTATGCAGGTCTGTAACTTTTTTTCAAAAAATAATTCTTAGCGTTCTTTTTGCGCTTTTTACGTCCTTCGCGGCAAAAGTTTTTCTGTTAGATGTATTGTTCCTCTAAGCTCTGAAGGCTTAATTCCACGTTGTTGCCAATCATTAAAGTATCTCGATGAGTTTATCTATATGGTGATGACTGTGTTTTGCTGAAAGCGTTATACGAAGGCGAGAAGTGCCAGCAGGTACCGTAGGTGGACGAATGGCTGTGACCAGAATGCCCTGATCGAACAGTGTATTACTTAGTCGCACAACTGATTCATCATCACCAATGATGACGGGTTGAATCGGCGTTTTACTATCAGATAGCTTTATATTTTGTTGCTTGCAGCAGTCTCTAAAATACTGAATATTGCTGTGCAGTTGTTGACGTAACTCGGGCTCGTTGTTGATAACTTTTCGGGTTGCTTCTGCTAATGCGGGGGGTGTTGCCGTGGTGTAAATATAGGTACGTGCCTGCTGGATGAGTGTTTCGATAAGTTCTTCGCTGCCCGCGACAAACGCGCCCGAGGTACCGATGGCTTTACCTAATGTTGCCATATATATCGGTACATCCTTAATAGAAACATCAGAATACTCCAGTGTACCGCCACCGGATTCACCGAGCACACCAAAACCATGCGCATCATCAACCATGAGCAGGGCATCATTATTTTCACATGTGCTCGCGAGGTTAGCTAAGTCTGCAATATCGCCGTCCATGCTGAAGACCCCATCAGTCATCACCAGTTTTCCGCCGTTTGTGCGACTGACAAGTTTTTTTTCAAGGTCGTTAACGTCGTTATGCATATAGCGCATTAAACGCGCGCCACTTAACAGACCGCCATCAATCAGCGAGGCATGGTTAAGTCGATCTTCAAGTACAGTGTCGCCTTTGCCAACCAGTGCCTGCGCAACACCAAGGTTTGCCATGTAACCGGTAGAGAATAATAAAGCACGCGGGTAACCGGTAAATTCTGCGAGTTCTTCTTCCAGTGCGTGGTGGGCTTTTGAATGGCCATTGACCAGATGAGCAGCGCCGCTACCTGCACCGTATTTTTTTACGCCTTCAATGAAAGCCTGTATGACATCAGGGTGATTGGCAAGCCCGAGGTAATCGTTGCTGCAAAAACTGGTGACTGGTTTGCCATCAATAATCATTTCGGGTTGTTGCGGCCCGTCAGTGATACGGCGAGTACGGTAGAGGTGTTTCGTTTTTCGGTTTTGTAGTTCTTTTTTCAGGTTTTTCAAAATATTTCACCACAGAGGCACAGAGTTCACAGAGAAAACCATTGTTTGTTTAAGTAATGCGCTCGTAGGTTGGGTTAGGCGTTTTTTGCCGTAGCCCAACATTTTTGAATACGGAATGCAGTTGGGTTACGCGGGGTTCATCCCAGGCTTGCCGAGTGGCTAACCCAACCTACAGATACGTATAAAAAGTTCTTCTCTGTGTGCTCTGTGCCTCTGTGGTGGATAGAAAGGTTATACCGTAGCAACAGCATTTAATTTCTGTGATGTGGCACCGGCAGCATTAATGCCTAACTTGTCAAACAGGAGTTGATCCTGGTCTTCATCCGGATTTGAAGTGGTGAGTAACCTGTCACCGTAAAAAATTGAATTAGCGCCCGCAAAGAAACACAGGGCCTGTTGTTCATCACTCATCTCGGTGCGCCCTGCAGAAAGTCGTACCACGGATTTTGGCATCAGGATTCGTGCTACTGCAATGGTGCGCACGAAATCCAGCGCTTCAATTTTTTCTACGCCATGCAAGGGAGTGCCTTCGACCTGCACCAGCATATTGATGGGTACGCTTTCTGGATGTTCTGGCAGGTTGGCAAGTTGTTGCAGCAACGATATTCGATCTGTTTTTGTTTCACCCATGCCAACGATACCGCCGCAGCAAACATTGATACCGGCATCGCGTACGTGTTCCAGGGTATCCAGCCTATCCTGATAGGTGCGAGTGGTAATGATGTCACCATAATACTCTGGCGAGGTGTCGAGATTGTGGTTGTAGTAATCCAGTCCGGCTATTTTGAGTTTTTTTGTCTGATTTGCGGTGAGCATACCGAGGGTGACGCAAGTTTCCAGGCCGATTGCGTTAACGGCTTCGATCATCTCGATGACCTTGTCCAGGTTTTTATCGGTGGGATTGCGCCAGGCTGCGCCCATACAGAATCGACTGGCACCGTTATTTTTAGCGATGCCGGCTTTTTCGATGACTTCATTCAGTGGCAACAGGCGTTCACGTTCGGTTTCAGCCTGGTTGCGCGCACTTTGTGAGCAGTAGCCGCAGTCTTCAGGACAGGCACCGGTTTTGATGCTCAGCAGGGTACTGACCTGTACCTGGTTCGGGTCAAAGGTCTCACGGTGCAGGCTATGTGCCTGAAATAGCAGGTCGTTAAAGGGGAGTTCGAAGAGCGCGGCAATTTCCGGTCGGCTCCAATCATGTCGTACTGTGTTCATGAGGTGTTTATAATGCTCGTGGAATTGGATGCTATTATCCTTAATTCCGTAGTTGAGCGCTATAGGTGCAAGGTAAGTATGTGGGGATGTTCAGCTACGTAATTAAGGATAGTCACGGCAGGGAGAGCCTTAAAATGGATATGAAGGCAGGTTTAAACTATCTGGTGCAGTGGGTGTACCCGCCACGGTGTTTGTTATGTGGCCACACGGGTCAAAAACAGGGTCATGAGGCCGTGGATTTATGCGGTCATTGCCAGCAACGGCTGCCGTTTAATGAGACGGCCTGCCTCAGTTGTGCATTGCCATTGCCTCGGGGTATCGGTCCTGAAGCAATTTGTGGGCAATGCCAGAATAAGCCGCCGGCGTTTGATGCTTCCTTCAGTCTTTTTTGCTACGAACAACCCGTAGTATGGCTGGTACAGCAATTGAAGTTTAATGATCGTCTCGCGCATGCAAGGCTGCTTGGCAATATGCTGGCACAAAGGGTTGAGGCTTGTGTGGATCGACCCCAGTGCATTATCCCGGTGCCACTGTTCAACAAACGGCTGCGCCAGCGCGGCTTTAACCAGTCTGTTGAACTGGCAAAACCTGTCGCAAAGAAAACCGGGTTACCTCTGGAGTTGAGTCTGGCTATAAGAACGAGACCCACAGAATCGCAGACAGGGCTGGATGCTAAACAGCGCAGAAAAAACATCAAAGGTGCATTTAAAACTATCAGGCATGTTCCTTATCGTCATGTGGCTATCATTGATGATGTCGTTACTACCGGCTCAACAGTGAACGAACTGGCTCGCGTGTTGAAAAAATCCGGCGTTAATCGTGTGGACGTTTGGAGTATTGCACGAGTTGTTTAAATTAATAAATGTGCTGGATTAATTTAATTCTGTTTCCTCGAATTTTAATATTGTGATGGTTTTTCCAGCCAGCTGGCAATGGTTTTTATTAGTTCATTTTCCTTGCCATCAAAAAAATGATTCGCGCCAGCGGCCTTTATCTGGGTAAAGTTCCTGTTGCCGGCTTTTTTCGCTGCGCTGGCGCGATCACTCACCGTGGCCAAAATATTTTCAAGGTCGTTTTCGCCATAAATATCCAGCACCGGCACGGTAATTTTTTCCAGTGCCTTGATGCTGTTCATGCGTTCGTCTGTGGCAAAAGCAGCCATACCAATGGCGACAAAACCGTTGATATCCTGTTTTGATGTAGAAAGATAGTACGCGGTCATGGATGCGCCCTGACTATGTCCTATCAGAATAATATCTTGTGAGCCATGGTTTTTTAGATACTGGATCGCAGCATCAATACGTGGTGCAATTTCATCGTATAACGGTGCGTATTCCTGATACTCGGCATCGTTAGCTAATACCGGCATCTGTATCGCCAGTGTGTGCCAGTTGTGTTCAACCAGCCCGACCCGTAATGGCTGGATCACCTGCTGCCAGTTGGGATGAATGCCGGTGCCGTGTGCGATGATGACAGCACGTTGTCTGTCCTCACTGGCTTCAGTATAGATGCCCAGGAAATCATGTTGGCCGTTATTCAGCCAGACGGCATCGCCATCCATAATAGCGTCAACGACCTGGTCAGCCCAGCGTTTTTCTTTGGCGAGATCAGAAGCGACTACGTTAAATGTGATACTCAGTAATGAAATAACTAGCAGTTTAGGTAATGTGCTCATGAGGATATGGCTCCAAATTGATATTCAAGAAAAACGCCGATAAATAAAATCATTCCAAACCAGTTGTTGTTCAAAAAAGCCTGAAAGCATTTTGCGGGTTCACGGTTTCTGATGAGATATTGCTGCCACACGGCAAAGCCTGTGGCGAGAAATACACCGGTGAAATAAAAACCGCCGAGTTCGGCTTTATTGCCAATCATGATGAGGCAGAAAACAAGCAATACCTGAATAATGCCGATGATGAGTTTATCGGTGGTGTCGAACAGAATGGCGGTGGACTTCACGCCGATTTTTAAATCATCTTCGCGGTCGACCATGGCGTACATAGTGTCATAGGCGGTTGCCCATAAAACCGTGGCCATAAAAAGTAACCAGGCGACAGGAGCGAGTTCATTGGCCTGTGCAGCAAATGCCATGGGTACGGCCCAGCCAAAGGCTGCGCCGAGGTGAACTTGCGGGAAATAATGATAGCGTTTCATGAAAGGATAACTGACGGCCAGTGCAACGCCAATAAAAGACAGGACGATGGTGAGTTTGTTCATGAGCAAGACCAGTAAAAATGCAGATATACTCAATACTGCGAAAACAATCAGCGCTTCTTTTTCCGTGATTTTGCCGGAAGCGAGAGGGCGTTGTTGGGTTCGTTGCACGTGGGCATCAATTTCCCGATCAGCGTAATCATTAATAGCGCAACCTGCCGAGCGCATCAGGAAAACACCGGCAATGAACACCAGTAATACTGTTGTATCGGGCCAACCGCCGGCGGCAATCCATAGTGATATCAGTGTAGGCCAGAGCAGCAGCAGGATGCCGATGGGCTTATCCAGGCGTATCAGCAGGGCGTATTGCTTGAGTTTTTTTGCTTGCGGCGTCTGCGTTGCTTTATCAATAAATAACTTCAGTTGGCCAGGTTTTTCAGGCAGCGCCAGTTTGTCGATAAGACCCCTGATTTTTGTGAGAATAATGCAGGCGGTGGAATAACCTAACGCGATGAGTTGGTCATATTTGACCTTCAAGGCAACTAACAGGCGACCGAGGTATCCTACAGCAGGGTGATTGGATGCCCTGTAGATTAAAGTGTCGAAGCGAGAGCGCAGCTCTCCCAGTTCTTTGCGTAACTTCTGTAGTCTTGCTGAAATGGTTCGGTTGAATGCCATGGCAGGTTAATCATACCTTAGGTTAAACGCCTACGTGAGAGGTCGCTCAAATGTTTCGTGGTAATGCCGGGTTACCCTACAAGTGAGTAGGCCGGGATAAGGTTTTTTCGTTCCCGGCAAAGCCTGCTATTTTCGAGTAGTCAGGTGCAAGGCGCGAGGGTTAAAATGAAGACTTCGCCACTCGCTACTTTTCCCAGGCCACTAGTTTTGTAGGTTGGGTTAGCGCAGCGTAACCCAACATGATCCCGTACTCAATGATGTTGGGTTACGGCAAGAAACGCCTAACCCAACCTACGCAGTCCTCGTTTTTACGAGAACGACACGTATGTGGGACAGCAGTGGGCTAATGTAATAATGTAGTGCTATGACAATCAGAAAATTTGAAGACTATACGCCAGAAATTGCCGATTCAGCGTTCATCGACGAAAGTGCAGTGGTAACGGGTAATGTGGTGATTGGCGCTGACAGCTCGGTATGGCCAATGTGCTCGGTGCGAGGCGATATCCATTCGATACGCATTGGTGAACGCACCAATATACAGGATGGCTGCATTTTACATGTCACCCATGGTAGCGAATTTGCCCCGGGTGGCAATAAGTTAACTGTTGGTAATGCTATTACAGTGGGTCATAACGTGGTGTTGCATGCCTGTACCGTGGAGGATGGTTGCCTGATCGGTATGGGTTCGGTAGTTCTGGATGGTTCAATCATTAAAAAAGGAGCGATGGTGGGCGCTGGTAGTCTTGTACCCCCCGGCAAAGTGCTGGAAGGCGGTTATCTGTGGCTTGGCAGCCCGGTAAAAAAGGCGCGCGCGTTATCCGAAAAAGAAATCGCTTTTCTGGATTATTCAGCGGATCATTATGTGGAACTTAAAAATCGCTACCGGAAATAATTGTTTATGATAGTTGTCTGCTCGGGCAGGTTATATTTCAAAAGTTTTTTATTCCCCCGACGCTGGATAGTATAATACGTATCACAAAATACCAAAGATATTTGTACTACAATTAGTTAGCTAAGTAATTGATTTTTAATGGTAAGGGATATTTGAATGTCGATTAACTCCAGTAAAGATTCTAATGTAATCGATCTAAATCGAAGTCTCAGGGAGAGAGAAGTCGAGATAGAGCTGTTACAGGAAACCTTTACAAAAATAGGCAGCGAATTTGATCTCGAAAGAATTTTCGAGATTGTCTCAGAGCGTGCGCGAGAACTCATCAAGGCTGAAACCGTGCTTATTCCTCTGCTTGACGAAAATTGTGAAACTTATACCTACCGTGGTGGTGCGGGTAAAAATGTCGAAGAAATAGTCGGCGAGTCTTTACCGCTGGATTTTGGCGTCTGTGGTTGGGTCTGGAAGCATAAAATACCCTGGTGGCAAGGTGTGCTCGATGACCTTGATGATGAAGAAAAAAATCGTTGGGAGAAAGAGGTAGGCACGATGGTGCTGGTACCGTTACAGGGACGAAAGAATTTTCTGGGTGGTATTGCCGGTATTGATAAAGTAGGTGGTAAAGAATTCAGTAAACGAGATTTAAATTTGTTACAGATGTTTGCCAGCATTGTTTCTGTAGCTATTGAAAATGCCATCGCAGTTAAAAGTATTGAAGACTCTAACAAGCTTAACGAAGAGTATCGTGAGCGCCTCGAAACCCTGAACAAGCAGTTGACAGAAAGCAGCAAGGAACTCGAGTACCTGTCTTTGTATGACACAGTTACAAATCTGCCTAACCGTTCCTTGTTCCATGACCGTCTATCGCGAAACATCGATCGCGCACGTCTTGAAAATAGTGGTATTGGTTTGATGCTGATTGATCTCGATCGGTTCAAGGATATCAATGAAGCACTGGGTCATGAAAAAGGTGATTTACTGCTTAAGAATATTGCTGAACGTTTTCAGGCTGAAATAAAGCCTGACGAAACACTGGCCAGATTAGGTGGCGATGAATTTGTCGTTGTATTACCTATGCATGACGAAAAAAACACCCTGAAAAGAGCAAAGCTATTTCAGCAACAACTGGATAAATCCTTTGTTATAGAAAAAACCAGTATTGCTGTGAGTGCAAGCATAGGGGTTTCACTTTTCCCTGTTCATGGCGAAGGTATTAGCAGTTTATTGAGTCACGCTGATTCGGCAATGTACGTGGCAAAACATAATAATCTTGATATCAGTCTTTATGATCCGGAGATGAGCCACCTGACACGCGGCCACCTTACAATGGTGGCAGATATTAGAAAAGCGCTGGAAGAAAACCAGTTTGAATTGCATTACCAGCCAAAGATCTCTATTTCATCGAATGAAATAATAGCTGCAGAAGCACTGGGACGTTGGACCAGTGAAACACGCGGCATAGTGTCTCCCAATATATTTATTAAAGTGCTGGAGCAGAACGGCATGATAGATGAGTATACCTACTGGGCCATTGAAACGGCATTGGTGCAGGCGCGGAAATGGAGTAGCGGATCCAGGCAGATACGTGTTGCTGTCAATGTTTCGCCGCAAACTTTAATGAACCCGGGTTTTATCAAGAATCTGGAACGTATCGTTAAAGATAGAGATAACGGTCAGCATCTTATTTTCGAAATCACCGAGAATATTTTTCTTTCTGAATATGACAGACTGTTCGAGGTTCTGGAATACATCTGTTTTCTCGGCATCGGATTGTCAATTGATGATTACGGTACTGGCTATTCATCGTTGAGTCGTTTAAGAAAATTACCCGTCACTGAGTTGAAGATTGACCAGTCTTTTATTAAAGACATGAATGATAATAAAGATGATGAAGCCATTGTGCGGTCTACGATTGATCTTGCGCATAATATGGGCCTGGTGGTTGTTGCAGAAGGCGTGGAAACCAGAAAGGCTTTAATGCTTCTTGATGAACTGGGTTGTGACACTGCGCAGGGTTATTTGATTAGTAAACCACTTCCTGTTGATGATTTTGATGATTTTTTAGAATCCTACCACTAGTTAATCTCCCGCATAATTTTTGGCGTAACTCCCGATACCGACCTTACGTGTATTGCCAAAAACTTTAAAAGCTATTTACCACAGAGGCACAGAGAACACAGAGAAAGCTCTTTATTGTTAACTGCGCCTGCGGCGCATTAACAATATAAAACTCTGTGCCCTCTGTGCCTCTGTGGTAAATAGCTTTTGACTTTATTACTGCATTGGCGAAAATAGCCATACTCGAAAGTTAAGCTTAACGCCTTGTGTGTCCGCGTTCGCGATGGATGTTTTGATTTCCTGGCGCCGACTGTTCCTGTAATCCCTTGAATATTTATGGTATTGCCTTAAGCAAGCCTTAATCTTTGCAGATGTAAAGCGGAGTATTGTGTAGTTTTTTTGACGGCTCGGGGCTGAATTGAAAGTATCACCTTACCTCCAAACGTTCTGGCTACTACTGCGCTGGTATGCCATATATATTGTCATCTTTACATTGGGCCGTGGTATTTACCTGGTCTATTATTTTGACAGGGTGTCGGATAGTGATGCAACGGTCTGGCTGGCATTTCTCTATGGTCTGCGCATGGATACCATGGCTGCCTGCCTGTTGTTATTGCTTCCAGCATTTATTCTTCACCTGTCGCCGGTTTACATTGGCAGGCTCAGTAATCTTTTTCTGAGATCATATTTTTTTATCGTATTACTAATTGTTATCTACATGGAAAATGCCACACTTCCATTTATTAATGAATACGATGTGCGACCCAATATCATTTTTATTAACTACCTAAAGTACCCGCAGGAGGTACTTGCAACTATCTGGGCGGTGTATAAACCGGAGCTGTTGGTGGTTTTTATTGCGATGGCTGGTGCTGCCTACTGGTTTAAACGTAGTTCTTTTACTCGTTTTAGTTCAGTGTTGGCGATTCCTTTGCGTAAAAGAATGATTGTTTTTATTCCGATTTTTTTAATGCTTTTTGTAGGTATTCGTTCTTCATTCGGACATCGTCCGGCAAATCCTTCTGATGCTATTTTTTCCAATAATCGATTACTAAATGAGATAACTAAAAATACCATTCATAATGTCGGCTATGCCGCTTATTCTGAAATCAGGCATGGGGGTAGCACGAAAGGTTACGGTGAAATGAGTCAGGAGGAAGCTTTTTCACGCGTAGCTAGCCGATTGCATATACCGGTATCACAAACTAAATCCCCGTTCAGGCGCCTGGAAAAAACGCATTTTAAAACGGACAAACCAAAAAACCTGATTATCATTCTTGAGGAGAGTCTGGGTGCCCAGTTTGTGCAGGCGTTGCGTGGTGAAAAAGGCATCACGCCTAATTTAAATTCTTTAAGTAAAGAAGGTGTTTTTTTTGAACGTCTTTACTCTAATGGTACGCGCAGTATCAGAGGTATTGCTGGTACTGTATCTGGGTTTTTACCGACCACGGGTAAGGGTATTGTTAAGAGAAATTTATCGCAACGTAATTTTTTTACTGTTGCAGCGTTGCTAAAACCTTATGGTTACAGAACCAGTTTTTTTTATGGCGGTGAAAGCCGTTTTGATGAAATGAAGTCGTGGTTTTCCGGTAATGGTTTCGATCAGATTTTCGATGAATCAGCATTTGGTAATGATGTTTTTCATGGTACATGGGGCGTTGATGATGTTTCTGTGCTGGAAAAAGCAAATACTTACTACAAGGAATTGTTCAATAAAAATGAAAGGTTCGTGTCTGTTGTTTTCTCAACAACCAATCACTCACCTTTTGATTTTCCGGCGGGGAGAATAGAGCTTGTCAAGGGCGTTGCGGAAAAGAGCGTCAAAAATGCAATCAAATATGCGGATTATGCGATTGGGAATTTTATAAAACTGGCAAAACAATCAGGCTACTACGATGACACAGTAATTATGATTATTGCTGATCATAATGTGCGTGTTTACGGGGATGATGTTATTCCGGTGGATATGTTTCACATACCGGGGCTTATATTGGGAGGAGATGTGGAACCCGCTAATATAAAAAAGCTTTCATCACAACCAGATGCGCTGGCGGCGGCAGTTGATCTTTTGGGTCTGGATCTTGAATATCCGATTTTAGGAAATTCAGTGTTTGATGCTGACAAGGCAGAAGTTTCATTGATGCAGTACCATGATATTTATGGTTTACGGTATGAAGATGAAGTGGCAGTCATCCAGCCCGGGAAACCTCCGGTAACATACAATGTTACTGAAAACGATCATCTGGTTCTGGCTGGACACAACAAGGACCTGGAAAAAGACGCGCTCGCGTTTATTATCGCTCTTGATAAACTGTACAGGAAGCAGCTTTACAATTAATCAGATGGTTTCAATGATCATTGACGGTGTTGCTTATTCTTTGGCTATGATATAACCAACACCACGCACAGTTTTTATCAGGTCTGAACCAAATCTTTTACGTAAGTGATGAATATGGACTTCAATGGCGTTACTATCAACTTCATCACCCCAGCTGTAGAGTTTTTCTTCAAGATGTGATCGTGACAGTACGCGACCTGCGCTGGATAATAACTCTTCAAGTAATGCAAATTCTCGCCTTGATATGTCAATTTTCTCGTTATCGTAGAGCACGGTGTGCGCTGCTGAGTCGATTTCGATATTTTTGTAGCAGATCTTTTGTTCGGCTAACCCTCGTGAGCGTCTTGTTAGAGCGCGCAGTCGTGCGCACAGTTCATCAAATTCGAAAGGTTTTGTCAGGTAGTCATCGGCACCGGCATCTAGACCGGAAATTCGATTAGATACTGCATCCTGAGCAGTGAGGATGAGAACAGGAAGATCATGACCCTGACTGCGTGTTTGCTGTAACACCTCAATCCCGCTCATTTTGGGTAAGCCCAAATCCAGAATAACTGCGTCGTAGGGTGTGCTCTCGATAGCTGTGAGGGCAATTTCTCCGTTTTTGACCCAGTCGACCGAATAGTTCTCTCGTTCCAGACCAGAGAACAGACCTTCACCCAGTAATGGATCATCTTCTACTAATAAAATTCGCACAAGGGTAGCACCGTAATAATTTTGGATATGCTAATAGTATTTAGCCTTCAAATCTTAAGGCTTTCTTAAGGTTTTGGTCAAATCGCGTTCCTTAAGAATTAGTTAAGACTCGCAGTCTAATCTCATATCATCAAATTTAACAGGCGGGCACTAGCTATGAAATGGATACAGTTTATAAGTTTTGCATCAATTCTCGCGTTCAGTCACATTACTTTTGCGGCTGTTTCTGAAGCGCCAGCTGTCAATCTTCCGGCATTGAACGGTGATGTGAGCCTCGAAAATCTTCAGGGTAAGGTGGTCTACCTCGATTTCTGGGCGTCCTGGTGTAAGCCCTGCAAAAAATCATTTCCATGGATGCGGGACATGAAGGCCGCATATAAGGATAAAGGTTTTGAAGTGGTTGCCGTTAATCTGGATAAAGAAAGAGAGCTGGCAGATGCTTTCCTGAAAAAAGTTGATGTCAATTTTATTATTGCTTTTGACGAGTCTGGAGATACCGCTGCCCAATACAAGTTGCGCGCAATGCCCAGCAGTTATTTGATTGGCCGAGATGGCAAGTTATATGCCTCTCATATCGGTTTTCGTGAAAAAGATAAATCAAAAATGGAACATGCCATCAAGCAGCTACTTAAGCACCAGCAGTAGAGAATTTCATGCGACTTATCAGCTTTATATTATTAAGCACGGTACTTGCAGGATGCTCCTCCATGGGAGTGCAATCCTGGGAGCGTGATTTACTGGCTAAAGATTCCATGCAGCCGGTACCGGACTTTTTTGATAATTATTATGACGAGCATATTTATTTTAGCAAAGAAGCTTCTAGCGGCGGACAAGGTGTTGGTGGAGGCGGCTGCGGATGCAACTAGAAAAAATTAGTGGCAAATTAAGTATTGCCACATGCACCTTGTTGCAGGTTAGCGCCTCGGTAAGTCATGCAGAGGAGTGGGACATTGATACCTCATTTTTATATTATTCAGAGAGTGATGGGCGTATTAGTGCTTTTGAGCCTGCAATAAGGGCAACTATCGATCTTGAAGATGACGAGTCGATTAGTTTTATGGCGGTTGTTGACGCGCTCACAGGTTCGACGCCTAACGGCGCACACAAATCCACTGTCGCACAAACCTTTACCAATCCATCCGGGAAGGACTCATACACTGTGCAGGCCGGTGATTTACCGTTGAGTGATACGTTCAGGGATGTACGTGTAGCGTTATCTGCAGAATGGGATAAACCGATTGACCGCCTGTCGAGCGTGCTGATGGCGGCAACCATATCGAGCGAAATTGATTACACATCAATAGGGCTTAGTGGTACGTATAAATATGATATGAATAATAAAAATACAACGTTGGAAGCGGGGCTTGCAGGAACATTTGATACTATTAATCCAATCGGTGGTATTCCTCTTGGTTTGAATCCAATGCGTGTTGGAAATTCTGATCAACAGCGTGAAGGTGTTGATGATACCAGGACCTCTTACGATTTAATGGTCGGTGTTACGCAGATAATAGATCGTAAAACATTGGTGCAATTTAACTATACCCATGGCTCCTCTTCGGGGTATCACAATGATTATAACAACGTGCTTACCGTGATAGATCCGCTCACTAATCAACCGCTGACTAATTTGTGGGCAGCTCCCGGCACTAATGATTTACCCTATTTATTCGAGAAACGACCGGATTCGCGCTCTAAAGATATTTTCTTTGTCAGGGGCGTGCGCCATCTAACAGAAGATGTCATTAATACATCCTACCGTCTGTTTTCCGACGATTGGGGAGTGACCTCACATACGCTGGATTTTAAATATCGCTATGAGTTAAAAGGGCGGCATTATTTACAACCGCATCTGCGTTATTACACGCAAACTGCGGCAGATTTTTACCGACACAATCTTGTTCAGGGTGTCGATGTGGATGTAAATGGTGTTGCAGGTACTGAATTTGCCAGCCATGATTACCGTCTTGCGGAATTCGATGCTACAACGGTTGGTTTAAAATATGGCCTGCCAATAGGGAAAAGTAGTGAGTTTTCGGTGCGTGGTGAATTTATGTCGCAATCGATATCGGAAGCTACTCCAGCTGGCGAAGAAACGCCGGATCTGAATGCCGTTATACTGCAAATGAATTATTCTTTTTTATGGTGATGGTGTAAGCGTGTATTAATAGATTGTGTGGCTCCTTGTGATCTATTAAGTTAGGGCATCTTTACAGGTGCTCTTTTTTTATGAAAGAACTGCAATTAAATAAAGAAGAAAATTACTGGCACGGCAGCTTTACGGCGATGGCGAGTCCGTGCGAGGTTCTAATGGAGGTCGATAATGAAGCGCTTGCCAGAAAAATCCTCAATGCAGTTTCAGATGAAGCGTTACGTATAGAACACAAATTTAGTCGTTATCGTGAGGATAATGAAATTCATGTAATAAACAATGCCGCTGGAAAAACGATTCAAGTAGATAAAGAAATGGCCAGGCTGATTGATTTTTCAGATGAGCTTTACCGCTTGAGCGAGGGCTTGTTTGATATTACCTCTGGTGTTCTAAGAAAAGTCTGGAAGTTTGATGGTAGCGATAACGTTCCAGAACCTTCAGCGGTAAATGCTGTACTGGAAAATGTAGGCTGGCATAAGGTTAAATGGACGAACCGGCAATTAACCTTGCAGCCCGGTATGGAAATTGATCTAGGTGGAGTGGGAAAAGAATATGCAGTTGATCGTAGTGCGCAGATTGCAAAAGAATTTACGGATGAAAGTGTTCTAGTCAACTTTGGCGGTGATCTCGCGACGACGGGCGAGCGCCGTGAGCATGGTCACTGGTCAGTAGGCCGGTTGGTCACGGGCAAAGAAAACGCAGTTACGCTGTTTCAGATGCGCCGTGGTGCCATAGCAACCAGCGGCGATGCGCATCGCTTCTTATTAAAAGAGGGTGTGCGTTACAGTCATGTGCTTAATCCTAAAACAGGGTGGTCTGTGCCGGATGCACCGCATACAGTGAGCGTGGTAGCGCCAACCTGTATTGAGGCGGGAATGTTATCAACCATGGCAATGTTGCAGGGTGACAAAGCTGAAGAGTTTTTAAAGTTGCAGGAAGTTGAATTCTGGATTGATTGAAGAACATTCACCACAGAGGCACAGAGTACACAGAGGAAAAGCAAAGACGGTTGGTTTTAAAACAAACAGGTTCTCGGTTTTCTCTGTGTACTCTGTGCCTCTGTGGTGAATGCCTTTGATTTAAAGTTTTGCGACTTACACCAGTGATTCGCGTATAGACTGAATCACTGGCCTTGTCTCTGGCATGACACCGCGCCATAACCTGAAAGATTCAGCCGCCTGTTCAACCAGCATACCCAAACCATCGTATACATGGACAGCTCCGTTTTGTTTTGCCCATTCCATAAAAAGTGTGGTGCTGGCTGAATACATCAAGTCATAAGCGCAGGCGTTCTCATTAAATAGTGTATCAGGCAAAGGAGGTAGCTCATTTTGTAAACTCGCCGAAGTTCCATTAATGACTATATCGAAACTGTGACCTTCCAGAGCTTCCAGGCTGCAGCCTGATATATTTCCCAAATCAGAAAAATCTTTAGCGAGCTGAAAGGCTTTTTCAACGGTGCGATTAGCAATCACAAGCTCAGCTGGTTTGAGTTCAAGAATGGGTTCTATGACGCCACGAACGGCACCGCCTGCGCCAACAATTAATATGTGCTGGTGGTTGATATTTATATTGTGATTGTCGACAAGGTCCCGAACCAGGCCAACGCCATCAGTATTATCACCCAACAATCCGTTGTTGATAACCAGGGTGTTGACTGCACCAGCGCGTTCGGCGCGTGAGCTGCGCTCGGTGGCCAGCTGCCAGGCCTCCTGTTTAAAAGGTACGGTGATATTCAGGCCTTTGCCACCGTTGTCGGCAAAGGCGGTGACGGCTTTTGCAAATTGATCGAGTTCGATGAGCTCAGCGGTATAAATTAATGACTGTCCGGTCTGTGCGGCAAACTGGCTGTGAATATCGGGTGATCTGGAGTGACCAATCGGGTTTCCGAAAACAGCATAACGGTCTGGCTTTTCTGACATTTATTCAGTTAACCATTGTGCAACATCTTTCGCGTAATAGGTCAGGATGCCATCAGCGCCAGCCCGTTTCATGGATAACAGGCTTTCTAAAACAACCGCTTTCTCATCCAGCCAGCCGTTTTGTGAGGCGGCTTTTAACATCGCGTATTCACCACTAACATGATAAACAAACGTGGGTGCGCCACATTCATCTTTTATGCGTCGTACGATATCAAGATAAGGCATACCGGGTTTTATCATAACGATATCTGCGCCTTCTTTCAGATCAAGCTCAACTTCACGCAGGGCTTCATCAGAATTAGCCGGGTCCATCTGGTAGCTGTATTTGTTGCCGCCCGCCAGATTAGAGGACGAACCTACCGCATCACGAAAAGGCCCGTAAAAACTGGAGGCGTATTTAGCCGAGTAGGCAAGAATACGGGTGTGACTCTGGCCTGTGGATTCCAGTGCGTTTCGAATGGCACCAATGCGGCCGTCCATCATGTCGGAGGGCGCGACGACATCGGCACCGGCTTGAGCATGCGATAAGGCCTGTTTGACCAGAACTTCTATGGTCTCGTCATTTAGTACGTAACCGTTGTCATCGGTGAGCCCATCCTGGCCATCACTGGTGAAAGGGTCGAGTGCGACATCGGTAATAATACCCAGCTCGGGAAGTTTTTCTTTAAGTGCGCGTACGGCTTGTTGAGCCAGACCGTCTGGATTGTAGGCTTCTTCGGCGGAATCTGATTTTTTTTTATCACCCACCACCGGAAACAGGGCGATAGCCGGAATGCCCAGCTGCATGCACTGGTCTGCTTCAATAAGTAGTTGATCAATGCTGACGCGTTCAATACCGGGCATTGAATCAATCGTCTCACGTTTGTTGTTGCCTTCGATGACAAACATGGGATAAATCAGGTCGTCACAAAGCAAATGATTTTCACGCATCAGTTTGCGGGAAAATTCATCGCGGCGCATTCGACGTAGTCGGGTAGCAGGAAAAAGACCGGTTGTTGACAAGATGTGCTCCACAATTGAAACAGGTTGCGCTATTGTATCAGCCTCACAGGGAGCTGGCATCTTTACCGATAATGATAAATCAGGATTGAATGTATGAATAGAATGACAGGCTTTTTCTTACTACTGTTGTCCATGGTGTCCCACACCGGGGCTGAGACTTCAACCGTTTTTGAAATCACGGCCAATAAACCGATTTCGGAAGTGTATGGCCAGATGCAGGCCAGTTTTGAGGATTCACGGTTTTTTATTGTTGACGAGCTGAACATTGGCAAGAACTTGTCGAATTTCTCTGAGAAATGGGGTGATGATTACAATCAAAACGGTTTAACGGCTATTCGCAGCATCATTTTCTGCAACGGCTGGTACGCCAACCTGGTCAGCAATAAGGATCCTAAAATGCTGGGTCTGTGTCCCCTGCACCTGACATTGTTCGAGAAGGATGGCAAAACAACTGCACTGTTTAATCGACCAACTGTTATCGCAAAACATAGCCCGGCTTACGATGTTCTCGCCAAAATCGAACAGGAAGTTATCGAGTTAATAAAAAAAGGCATGCAGTAAAGGGAACTTT
>QIHT01000070.1 GCA_003229115.1 Gammaproteobacteria bacterium
TCGCGCGTCGTTATTTCGAATCGCGCGGTGAGCAGGTTGAAGTAATCAAACTATACGGTTCGATGGAGTTGGGACCTATTGTTGGTCTTGCCGATCTTATTGTGGATGTGGTTGATACGGGTAACACATTGAAAGCTAATGGACTTGAGCCTATTGATCACATTGCGGATATCAGTTCGCGTCTGGTTGTTAACAAGGCTGCCATGAAAATGAAACACCAGCAAATCAGCACTATCATCGACGGCATCAAAAAAGCGGTTGAGAAAAATGCCTGAGATTCGTCAGCTCAATGCTGCGGATGAAAACTTTTGGCAGCAACTCGATGACGTGTTGGCGTGGGAGCAGTCAAGTGACAGTGAAGTTGTTGCCACTGTTACCGGTATTCTTGCTGACGTAAAAAAACGTGGCGATGCGGCGTTACTTGAATACACGAAAAAGTTTGATCGTATTGAAGTCGCCTCTGTTGGCCATCTGGAAATAACCCAGGAGCAACTACAGCAATCGCTGAAAGCTATCGATAACACCCAGCGTGATGCACTTGAATTAGCGGGTGCTAGAATTCACGCCTATGCAGAACACCAGAAGCAGGAATCCTGGTCTTACACCGAGGATGATGGCACGGTACTCGGACAAAAAATCACCCCGATGGACAGAGCGGGTCTGTACGTGCCGGGAGGGAAAGCGGCATACCCGTCCTCGGTTTTAATGAATGCGATTCCTGCGAAGGTGGCAGGGGTTACCGAACTTATCATGGTTGTACCTACACCCGATGGTAAGGCCAATGACCTCGTGCTCGCTGCTGCAGCTATTGCAGGTGTGGATCGAGTGTTTTCGATAGGCGGTGCACAAGCTGTTGCTGCGTTAGCTTATGGAACAGAAACTATTCCCAAAGTAGATATTATTACCGGCCCCGGAAACAGTTACGTCGCCACTGCAAAACGCATGGTCTATGGCATTGTCGGCATCGACATGATTGCAGGACCTTCGGAAATACTTATCGTGTGTGACGGTAAAACTGATCCCGACTGGATTGCGATGGATTTATTTTCACAGGCTGAGCACGATGAAGAAGCGCAGTCTATTTTAGTTAGCCCGGATGCAGAATTCATAGCGCAGGTAAAAGCCAGTATAGAAAAATTACTGGATGACATGCCGCGCAAAGACATTATCGAAAAATCATTAAACGATCGTGCTGCAATGATTGAAGTTGCAGATATGAACACAGCGATTGAAGTTGCTAATCACATCGCGCCCGAACATCTTGAGTTATCGATTGACGATGCGGAACAGTGGGCACAAAAAATACGCCACGCTGGTGCTATTTTTATGGGGCGTTATACAGCGGAAGCTTTGGGCGACTACTGTGCAGGGCCTAACCATGTTTTACCAACATCAGGCACGGCGCGTTTTTCATCACCGCTGGGTGTTTATGATTTCCAAAAACGTTCAAGCCTGATTGCCTGTTCTGAAAAAGGCGCATCCGAGTTAGGAAAATGCACATCGACCTTAGCGCATGGTGAAGGTTTGGTGGCGCATGCGCGTTCAGCGGAGTATCGGATTAAAGACTGAGTTATTTTTTTTGCCGCGAATAACGCAAAGGGCGCGAAGAAAAACAAAAACGGTATTATTGTCATTGCCACGTTTCGCTCGAAATGACGTATAAAAAAGTTTTTTTCGCGCCCTTTGCGTTATTCGCGGCAAAAGATTTTTTTGTTTTTTAATGAAAAAAGCCCGCTTACGCGGGCCAGTCACTCTGAGGATTATTCAGATTAGTGCTTAACGCTAATGCGTCTTGCCTGTGCTACTTCCTGTTTAGGAATGGTGACCTTCAAAACACCATGTTCCGATTTAGCTTCAATTTTCTCAGCGTTTGCGGTTTCCGGCAGGGTGAAGCGGCGGTAGAAAAGACCGTATTGACGTTCAACGCGACGGAAATTTTCTTTCTCGGTTTTTTCTTCAGCACTACGTTCGCCTTTAATGGTTAAAACGCCGTTGTCCATTGAGACTTCAATGTCTTCAGGTTTAACGCCTGGGATATCGGCCAACAGATTAAAGCTGTTTTCATCTTCCGTTATATCCACCGAAGGTGCCCAGTTGGCGGTGGCAATATTGCCATCTTCATCGTCGTAGGTTTTTAAAGGAGCATTTAAATCCCTGTTAAGTTGATCGAAAAGGCTCCACGGGTTGTATCTTACTAAGCTCATAATATTTACCTCATCGTTAGTTTATTTGTTTGCCTGGTAAATAAATGTGGCCATTTTTGGCGGTTACAAGTCCCCGAGGTAAAATTTTTTTGTGGCTGACTTCTGGCGCTGTCTGTTACCATTCAGCCTTTATTATCAATAAGTTCTGAGAGTTGTTGTGACCGAAAAAATACTCAAATGGATTCGTCCCGAGATTCGCCAGCTATCGGCATATCAGGTGCCGGATGCCAGTGGACTCACCAAGCTGGATGCGATGGAGAACCCTTATACGCTGGAGCCATTAACCGGCAACTGGCCCGAGGTGCTGGCAGCGGCGCAGATCAACCGTTACCCGGATCCTTCAGCGACTGAATTACGCCGCAAGCTGGTGCAGGTCATGCAGGTGCCGGAAGCTGCGGCGACCATGTTAGGCAATGGTTCCGATGAATTGATTCAAATGCTGGCGATGGCAGTCAGTGGAAAAGATCGCTGCATTCTGTCGTTCGAGCCCGGCTTTGTCATGTATCGCATGATCGCTGAATTCGTTGGCATGAAATATGTTGGTGTGCCGCTGGATGATGTTTTTCAAATCGACATGCAAGCGGCACGTGCGGCTATCGAAAAATACCAGCCAGCGATTATTTTTATTGCTTATCCCAATAACCCAACCGGCAATTTGTTTGATGAAGCAGACATCGAAGAGATCATAAAAATTGCCCCCGGCCTTGTTGTGCTGGATGAGGCTTATCACCCGTTTGCACAAAACAGTTTTATGCCAAAGCTGAAACAGTACGAACAATTGCTGGTAATGCGTACTGTTTCCAAAATGGGGCTGGCAGGTTTACGGCTTGGCATGCTGGCAGGTAACCCGGCGCTAATACGGGAAGTTGATAAAGTGCGTTTACCCTACAACATTAATGTGTTGACGCAACACGTTGCTATTTCAGCATTGGAGCATATTGATTTGCTGGACGAGCAAGCGGCGATGATACGTAGTGAAAGAGAAGCGTTATTGGCAAAACTTTCGAATATACAGGGCGTTGAGGTTTTTCCAAGCCAGGCTAATTTTATTTTGTTCAGAATACTCGAGAGAGAGGCGGATGAGGTATTTGAGCTTATCCGCAAGCAGGGTGTACTGATAAAAAATATGAAAGCCACTGAAGGTTCGCTGAAACAGTGTCTGCGAGTTACAGTGGGTAAACCAGAAGAAAACAAACGATTCCTTCAGGCGTTGAAGAAAGTGCTCGGACATTAAGTGCCCAGGCCAGCATAAGCAAAGCGTTGCTGGCAAATATAAAAACCTGCCGGGAACCATAAAACCTTATCCCGGCCTACAACTACAGCGGTAGGTTGGGTTAGGTGTTTTTTACCGTAACCCAACATGATCTTGCCTTTAAATGTTGGGTTACGCTTTGCTAACCCAACCTACAAATACTGACGCATTAATAACAGCTTTATGAGAAGAGTTGCGTATCTCTGATTAAAGAGCTCTAAGCCACTCGCTCCTCGTCCCTTGCCACTAGCTATTCACGACTCATCACCGGCCGCTGCCCCAGAATGGCTTTAGTCATAAAACTCTGACGTTGACGCAAACCTTCAATATCAAAAACATCATCAGGTTTACCGGCGGCAATAATATCGAGAACGTCTTTAACAGACGTTAGCGGTTGTCCATTGATATGGGTAATGATGTCACCCGGTTCCAGGCCGGCATTATCACCGGGGCCGTCTTTATCGACTTCGGTCAGTAGTACGCCACGAATTTCTCGCAAACCGATTTTGTCTAGAATTTGTGGCGTCAGGTTTTGCCCGCTGACGCCAAGCCAGCCTCGGACAACGTAACCATTGACAACAATCTGTTCCAGCACCGTTTTGGCAAGATCAATCGGGATAGCAAAACCAATGCCACTGAAGCTTCCCGTTTTGGTAAATATTAACGAATTGATGGCCACAATTTCGCCTTCGGTGTTAATTAGTGCACCACCCGAGTTGCCAGGATTGATTGCGGCATCGGTTTGAATAAAGCTGGCGTAAGTATTGCTTTTGAGTTGAGTTCGCCCGGTTGCGCTGATGATGCCCTGGGTGACGGTTTGTCCGATGTTGAAAGGGTAGCCAATGGCCAGAGCCACATCGCCAATCTGGAGCTCTGCCAGATTGGCTATTTTTGCCTGTGGCAGGTTTTTCATTTCGATTTTTAATACGGCGAGGTCGGTGTCAGGGTCATTGCCTATCAGAATGGCTTTGGCATTTCGACCATCGTTCAGGGTGACATGAATAGCTTTGGCACCTTTGATGACGTGGTAGTTAGTCAGGATATAACCGCGAGCGTCAAGAATGACACCTGAACCTGCGGAGATACTGGTTTTATACCTGGGTGCGTGAGGTGAGTTTTTACCAAAAAAACGTTCTTGCAGGAGTCCGCCACCGGATGTAGGTGATGATTTGATCACTCGAGCTGTTTGAATGCTCACTACGGTGGGTGAGGCTTGCGCCACGGCAGACGAAAAACTTGTTAAGTGATTTGAACTTACAGCGGCTTTACCCACGGGATGGCCGAAAAGGGTGAGCTGGATATAGCCTTGCTGAATCAGTATGGCGACACCGAACACGAGTCCAATCAGCACCCAGGCAAAATAATAGCTAAAAGCGTGGTTTTTGTTTTTCATTGAAATTGATCTATCTCATTGTTTCCACTTATTATTTCATAAATAACTTGGCTGAAAGTGCAATATAAGCTAAGCTGTGCGCGCTTTCAGACGGGCTGTCCTGCGTTTTTAGCCGTTTGCAGCACTGATTGTATGTCACTTCAAGGACTCATTGGAATCATTCATTGTTTTGATGAGCGTGGCAACAACCCAATTCAATAATGCGGAGATTATTAATGTCTACCGATACTGTAGATGTAGCTAGACGCCGATTCCTGGTGAACTCCACCACGGTCGTAGGCGCAGTAGGTGTGGGTTTTGTATGTGTGCCTTTTCTTGCTTCCTGGATGCCGAGTGAGCGCGCAAAAAATGCGGGCGCTCCCATAGAAGCCGATATAAGCAAGCTGGAAGAAGGACGAATGATGACGGTCGAGTGGCAGAGTAAACCTGTCTGGATTGTGCGACGTTCAGAAAAGACGCTGGCTGACCTTGAAACATTAACCGAGAGCTTGCGTGATCCGAATTCAGAGGTTGTTGATCAACAACCTGAGTATGCGCAAAACGCGGCACGTTCACGTAAGGCTGAAATTCTGGTGTTGGTCGGTATTTGTACTCATCTGGGTTGTTCACCCACGTATCGTCCCGAACTTGCGCCGGTTGATCTGGGTTCTGACTGGCTGGGTGGTTTTTTCTGTCCCTGTCACAGTTCCAAATTTGATATGGCAGGCCGTGTATACCAGAACGTGCCCGCGCCAACCAACCTTGTTGTACCACCACATTACTATGTAACTGATACGACCATTCTGGTGGGTCAGGACGGGGAGGCAGCGTAATGAGTAAATTGATGGAATGGGTCGATGCACGTTTCCCGGCCACAAAAATGTGGAACGAGCATCTGGCTGAATATTACGCGCCGAAAAATTTCAATTTCTGGTATTTCTTTGGCTCACTGGCGCTAGTGGTGCTGGTGATTCAGATTGTGTCAGGTATTTTCCTGACCATGCATTACAAGCCTGATGGCGCAATGGCATTTGCTTCCGTGGAATACATCATGCGTGATGTGCCTTACGGCTGGTTGATTCGCTACATACACTCCACCGGTGCGACGGCGCTCTTTGCCGTGGTGTACCTGCACATGTTCCGTGGTTTGATCTACGGTTCCTACAAAAATCCTCGCGAGTTAATCTGGTTGTTCGGTATGTTTATCTACCTGGCACTGATGGCTGAAGCCTTCATGGGTTATCTACTGCCATGGGGCCAGATGTCCTACTGGGGTGCGCAGGTTATTATTTCATTGTTCAGCGCGATTCCGGTTATTGGTGATGACCTGACCTTATGGATTCGCGGTGATTTTGTTATCTCGGATGCAACCCTGAACCGATTCTTTGCGTTACATGTTATCGCGCTGCCGTTTGTGCTGGTTTTCCTCGTGATTGCCCACATACTTGCGCTGCATGAAGTGGGTTCAAACAACCCTGACGGTGTCGAGATCAAAAAGAACAAAGATGAAAATGGTATTCCAAGAGACGGCATTCCTTTCCATCCTTATTATTCAGTGAAAGATATTGTTGGTGTGGTTGTGTTCCTGTTCTTCTTTGCCACCATCGTATTCTATTTCCCCGATGGCGGTGGTTACTTCCTGGAGCACGCCAACTTCATTGCTTCTGACCCGTTGAAGACACCTGAGCATATTGCGCCGGTTTGGTACTTCACACCGTTCTACGCAATATTGCGTGCGGTGCCTGACAAGCTAATGGGTGTGGGTGCCATGGGTGCGGCTATCCTTGTATTGTTCTTCCTGCCGTGGATTGATCGTTGCAAGGTAAAGTCGATCAGATATCGTTCGACACTGTATAAAGCTAATATCGCAATGCTGGTTATCAGTTTCGTTGTACTGGGCTGGTTGGCTATGCAAGCTGTAACAGAAACCATTACCTTGTTATCTCAGGTGTTTTCGATTCTGTATTTCGCGTTTTTCGTCGTGTTGTACTTCACTTCTAAGAACGAAAAAACCAAACCAGTTCCGGACAGGGTGACATAATGAAAAAGCTAGTTATTACACTCTTGTGTGTTTTGCTTCCCACCATTGCGGTTGCCGATATCAAGGTTGATTACGATTCGCATGGCCAGATGATTTCACAGGAAGCGCCGATTGATATTTTTGACAGAGGCTCAGTGAAGCGTGGTGCGAAACATTTCATCGACTATTGCGTGAGTTGTCATTCGGCAAAGTTCATGCGTTTTAATCGCATTGCAAAAGATACCGGAATGAGTGATGCAGAATTGCGTGACAGCCTGATTTTTACGCGTGATGCAAAAGGTAAACCCACCAAGACCGGTGACCTGATAGTAGTTGCTATGACGGATGAATATGCCATACAGGCGTTTGGTACCAGGGTGCCTGACCTGTCGTTGACTGCGCGTGCACGCGGTGCTGACTGGATGTACACCTATTTACGCACCTTTTATGTGGACCCTTACCGACCCACTGGCATGAACAATGCGCAGTTTGCGGATGTGGCAATGCCACATGTGTTGCAGTCATTGCAGGGTACGCAAAAAGCGGTTTATGTTACAGAAGAACATGATGGTGTTACTGTAGAACACCTTGACCGTCTTGAAATGATACAGCCGGGCAGTATGTCAGAAAAAGAGTACGACGCCTTTGTCACAGACCTGGTTAACTTTATGGTTTATCTTGCCGAGCCTGTACAGGTAGAGCGTGTAAATATGGGATGGAAAGTTCTACTTTTCATTATGATTTTCTTTGTATTCGCCTACATGCTGAAAAAAGAATACTGGAGAGATGTTCACTAGACCACTGCTATTTAGTGTATCAACCATCATCTAGTAGCAGCAATAAGAGCAAATATTTATGAATCTGTACAGTACTGCGAAGTCTATCGAGTGCCATAGAACAAGAATTGTTCTGGCTGAAAAGGACATCATCCACGAAACACTGGAAGTTGATGCCAGAAAACTGCCCGAGGATTTGATTGACCTTAATCCGTACTGCAGTGTGCCTACTTTGGTCGATCGCGATCTGGTGTTGTACAACTCACGCGTCATCATGGAGTACCTGGAAGAACGTTTCCCGCACCCGCCTTTGATGCCTGTCGGCCCGGTTGCTCGCGCGCAGACACGACTTACTTTGCACCGCGTTGAAACTGACTGGTATCCGCTGGCAGAAATTATCGAAACTAAGGGCGAGAAAGCCGTCACAAAAGCTCGCAAGGAACTGACCGAAAGCATCGCTGCCACCGCAGATGTATTTTCGGCCAAGCCGTATTTTTTGAGCGAATGTTTTACGTTGGTAGACGCAAGTATTGCGCCTTTATTATGGCGTCTGCCGCATTATGATATTGAGCTGCCAAAAGCGAGCAAATCTGTTCTGGCTTATGCTGACCGCATTTTTGAACGCGAAGGTTTTCAGGTTAGTCTTACGGAAGCCGAGCGCGAACTCAGGCTGTAGTTCTCCTGCTCGTCCTCGTTGGATTATTTTTTCTCGAACAGGGTGAAGCATTCCCCCGCTTGGACTAATATTGCGTTATGACCTCCAGTCGACCCTATCTCATTCGAGCCATGTACCAGTGGATTGTTGATAATGGCATGACGCCACATTTACTGGTTGATGCCAGCAATGAAGATTGTATGCTACCGATTGAGCATGTTCAGGATGGCAAAATTGTGCTCAATATTGCGCCTATGGCCATCAACGGGCTGACATTAGGCGATGACGACATTAGCTTCAGCGCCCGTTTTAGCGGCAAATCCCAGTCGATACAGGCACCGGTGGGAGCTGTACTGGCTGTCTATGCAAAAGAAAATGGCCAGGGCATGATGTTTTCAGAAGATGAAAACACGACTGACGCCAGTCATGATGATGGAACGGATCCTGATCCGGATAAACCTAAACCAACGCTTCGCGTTGTTAAGTGAAAAGTGAAAAACGAAAAGTGAAAAATGGAAAACACAGGGCAATAACGCTGTAGGCCGCTAGTTTTAAGCTTTTAAAAACTTTTCACTTTTCACTTTTCGTTTTTCACTGCCCTAATAGTTGGTGGTCGATCAGATCACAAAGACAGTGAATCACCAACAAATGCACTTCCTGAATTCTTGCGGTGGATTCAGCAGGTACTCTGATTTCAACGTCTTCCGCCGCCAGTTTGTTTGCCAGCTCGCCGCCCTGGCGGCCGGTGAGGGCGACAACCATCATTTCCCGGTCGTGTGCAGCTTCAATGGCTTTATTGACGTTGCCTGAGTTGCCACTGGTGCTGATGGCCAGCAGTATGTCTCCGCTCTGGCCCAGCGCGGTTATTTGCTTTGAGAATATTTGTTCGTAACTGTAATCGTTGGCGATGGAGGTAATGGTTGAGCTATCTGTGGTCAGAGCGATAGCAGGCAGGCCCGGTCTTTCCATTTCAAAACGATTCAGCATTTCCGAGGAAAAATGTTGTGCATCTCCGGCAGAGCCTCCGTTTCCACAGGAGAGAATCTTGTTACCGTTGAGCAGGCACTGGGTCATGTTTTGTGCGGCACGGGCAATCGGTTCGGCGAGCAAGTCGGCAGCCATTTGCTTGGTGCTGATGCTTTCCTGAAAATTGTGATTAATGCGGCTGATTAAATCCATGGTAATTTACTTTGGTCTGTTAATAAGTACCCCTGCCACAAGTGGATGAGGTGTTGCTGTAGGAGCGGCTTTAGCCGCGATAGTCGTAGGGGGGGCAATGCCCACCATCACCCATGTCGGGCAATGCCCGACCTACGTCTGCAAGTCATTCGCGGCTAAAGCCGCTCCTACAATTTTTTAATGATTAAAATGCGTTTTTAATCCACTCAAACGTGTAGCCATCGGTTTCGCTGGTCAGAGCCTTATTCTGAGGCTTTTGTGACATGGCGACAACATCGATACGCCCGTTTTTAATTTTTGTTTCATGTTGAAGATACTGTTCTGCGGTGGCTGAAATGCGCGCCTGTTTATCAGCGGTAACACTTTCCAGGGCGCCACCAAAAAAATCATTCTTGCGGTAACGCACTTCCACGAAAACCAGTGCCTTTTTGTCCTGCATGACAATATCAATTTCACCACGTTTGCCACGGTAGTTTCTGGTCAGTAGTTTGAGGCCCTGCTGCTGCAGGTATTCGCAGCATGCGTTTTCTGCGTGCTGGCCTTTGCTATGACTGGTTAGCTTCATTAGCGGGCGGTTTTTTTGGAGCAATGGTGGTGTTGATGAACCTGGGTTTGCCATTGCGAAACTTTGCCCACAACAGCTCGCGATGCAGTCGCTGGTTTTCGTCCATATAGATATTGCCGGTTTGACCGGAGAAACGTGCATAGTCGTGACTGGTCAGGTAATTCAAATTACGAATAACATGATAAGCATCGATGCCGAGCGCAAATAATCGTGTGTAGTTATGCTGTTCAGGCCATTCAGTATCAAATATCTTTCTCAACTCATTATCTGCCACCAGTGTCCACGGCAGATCGCAGAACAGTAGGCCATTGAGGTCAATGTCAGCAGTTTTGTCGATACTGCCCGAGTAAACGTGCGAGGTGGCATAAACCGGTAAATCGCCGGCATGATGAAATTTAAAGGCTGGCATAATGCCCCGTGCAGAGCGATAAGTGGCAGCAAGGAAAATCATGTCGATATCCTGCCGCCGGTAGGGCGAAAATTTAATGTCTGTTTTCAGCAATGCTTTTATGCTGCGATATCTTGCATTGCTGTCCTGCAGGTTAAAAAGCCGTTTGATGGGGCGTCCATAGTCATCGGCGCTGGCGTCAAAAAACTGGGTGTTGTGTACCTTGCCACCCAGTTCTTCAAAGCGGGTCCGGAAAGCTTTTGCCAGGCGACGACCCCAGTTACTATCGGGCACCAGTATGGCAGCCCGGGTTTTGTTCTGACGCGCAGCCAGTTCAGCCGCCTGGTTGGCTTCATCTTCGGGCAACAGGCCAAACTGGTATAAGTTGCCGGTGATGCTTAACGGGTTCTCTGCGTAGTTCAATGTCAGTACCGGTATGTCCAGTTCATTCATTTGTGCAATGCGATTGATGGTGATCTTATCCAGTGGGCCGACAATGTGGCTGGCGCCTTCGAGAATGGCTTTGTTATAGAGTTCGGTGAAATTGGTGTTTTCGTCAGCCGTATCGTAAAAACGGATGGCCGGTTTTTTGCCGGTGACTTTGTCCTGGTAGTAGGCGCTCAGGAATCCACTTTTAATGGCGGTTGCCACGGATTGATAGCGACCCTGCATGGGCAGAAAAACAGCAATGCTTTCGGTGGCGGTATAGGTGTTGATGTAAGCATCAAGAAGCTGGTCGATAAAGGCATTAGTGACCGGGTGCTGCTGAAAATTTGTGCCCCAGTCGAGGATATCTTCCTGCAGCCAGCTGAAGTCTATTTGCGCATTGCGCATGATGCGGTTGAGCTCAATCCAGCCCTGAATCGTCCGATTACTGGATTTTTCATCCTTCATAATGATATCGGGCACAGTGGAAAGCGCCGTCCATATTGCTTCATGGTTTTGCATTCTTTGCTGCTCGGTTTTGAACAGTGGGTCGATATCGACCAGGGTTTTTACCGCTGCCATGAAGTAACCCAGGGCGATATTGGCATCTGCGCGAACCGCGCTGGCTTCAAGAAACTGATTAAGTGTCAGTTGATCGCGTTCGGGTAATAAATCGATGGCCTGTGTCGGGTTGCCATTAGCCAGTGCTATTCTTGCGGCCAGTAATTGAATCTGTACCTGCCGTGCACCTTCGACATCTTCGGGTTTTATTGATTCGAGCTGATCTTGCGCTGAAGCAATGTCGCCGCGTTGATAGAGTAGTTGTGCGGCTTTAATCAGGTATTGCTGCTGAATCTCGCCGCTGCTTTCGCTGGCCAGGTTGAGATAGTATTCAGCAGACTTTTCTCGGGCTGCCTCGGCTGGAATTTCTGCATCTTTATTGCGTACCGCTTCCGAGATGAGCTCGTCCATGCTTTTATCGGCCGAAGTACAGGCGGTCAGTAAGCCAATAAGGCAGGCCAGGAATAATTTTAATGGAGATAATTTCAAGGTGATGTTCAATGTGGTCTGGACAAGTGAATCAATAAGTTAGAGTATGTCTCTGGGCCCGCTAGCGCAGGCTGACCAAGTATGTTTTGCAGGACAATCTGTGTCAATCGAAATCTCACCAGGAAGCTTGTTTTTAGTCGCCACACCTATCGGTAATCTGGGCGATATCAGTCAGCGTGCAATAGAAGTGCTGGCTACGGTCGATCTGATCGCGGCCGAAGATACCCGTCACAGCCAGCGGTTATTGAATCATCTGGGTATACGCACCAAAATGCAGTCTTACCACGAGCACAATGAAGCCACACAGGCCGAACGTTTAATAAGCAAGCTACAGCAGGGTCATTCCATTGCGTTGATTTCAGACGCTGGCACACCGTTGGTGAGTGATCCGGGCTACCGTTTGTTGCAACAGGCACACCAGCACAATGTTAAAGTGGTGCCCATACCCGGTGCCTGTGCTGCTATCGCGGCGATGAGTGTTTCAGGTTTACCCAGCGATCGTTTTAGCTTTGAAGGTTTTCCGCCAGCTAAACAGGGCGCGCGTCTCGGTTTTTTCGAAGCGCTCAAAAATGAACAACGTACCATGATATTTTACATTTCCTGTCATCGTATCGTGGAAACGTTAAATGATATAAAACAGGTGTTCGGTGGGCAGCGGTTGGCGACTTTCGCACGTGAAATTACCAAAACCTATGAAACCATACGCAAAGCAAGTCTTGCAGAATTATGCGACTGGGTCAGTGAAGATGAACAGCAACGCAAGGGCGAAATTGTATTGATGGTTACGGGGAGTGTTCAGCAAGCACCTGATGATGCGATAGTTAATGAAATGTTATCAGTGCTGGTCGAAGAGTTGCCCGTTAAACAGGCAGCAAAAATTGCAGCACGTTTAACTGGAGTAAACAAAAATGATTTGTACAAAGCGGCTTTGGTGTTAAAGGATAAACATGATTAAAAAATTATTATGGTTATTATTCTGTCTGTGCTTCAGTACACAGCTAATCGCCAGTGAAGACAAAGCCCTTTTCTGGAAGGTTGAATCGGATAACGCGACGGTATATCTACTGGGCTCGATTCATTATGCCAACAAAGACTTTTACCCGCTGCGCAGTGAAATAGAAATTGCTTTTGAATCATCCGATGCACTGGTGGTCGAGGTTGAAATGAATGCTGCCAGCATGTCCAGTTACAATGACTTAATTGCCAGCGAAGGTACCTACCCGGGAAATGAAACCATAAAAGACCACGTTTCCAAAGAAACCTATGAGGCTTTAAAAGACCAACTAAAAAAACTGGGCTTGCCACTCGAGTTAGTGTACAAGCAAAAACCGGGTATTCTGGTGCTGACTTTAACTGCTGTGCACGTTATGCGACTCGGGCTTGACCCGGCGCTGGGTATTGATCCTTATTTTACATCCCGAGCTAAAGGCAAAAAGAATATCATTGCGCTTGAAACGACGGAACAGCAGCTGAGAATTTTTCTGGATTTGCCGAATGGTGACCTGGTGTTGCGTGAATCACTGCATTCGATAGATGAGGCCGAGAAGTTACTGGATAAAGTTATCGAAGCGTGGAAGCAGGGCGATGAGAAAAAATTATACCAACTGCTGTTTGAGGATGCACTCAAACAGTATCCGGAGTTCGCAGCTATTTATGACCGCCTGATCTATCAACGTAATGTAAAAATGGCGCAGGCTATAAAAGGCTATCTTAAAACTAAAGAGACCTATTTTGTTGTTGTCGGCGCGGGCCATTTTCTGGGAAATAAAGGCATAGTACGCTTGCTGGAGAATTCGGGTTATAAAGTAAAACGTCTATAGTATTGATATAAATCACATTAGAAAAAAACCAGTGTGTCAGGATGTGCTGTTATGACAAAAGAAACTCGAATTCATCATTTAGGTGTGCAGACAAATACAACCAGTCATATTGAGCGACTGGTTTCAACGCTGGGTGGCTTCGCGGGTATTTATGCGGTTTATCTTGTTACACACCATTTTCTAAACGGTGAAGGTGCGGTGTTTATTATCGCTTCGATGGGGGCTTCTGCGGTGTTGTTATTTGCCGTTCCTCATGGTGCATTAGCGCAGCCCTGGAACGTGTTCGGAGGCCATTTGGTATCAGCCACGATTGGCGTGACCTGTGCAAACTGGATACCTGATACAGCGGTTGCTGCTGCCGTTGCTGTTGGTCTGGCTATTGGTGCCATGCATTACCTGAGATGCATCCACCCTCCTGGTGGAGCGACCGCTCTGGTCGCTGTTATTGGCGGCCCTGGTATTCATGCATTAGGTTATCAGTATGTGCTGACGCCGATTCTGATAAATACGCTGGTCATTCTTGCTGTGGCTGTGGCATTTAATGCGTTATTTCACTGGCGCAGATATCCGGTTTGTTTTACCGCAAATAAACATTTAATTAAACCGTTTGAAGCTGAACGCCGTGCGTCGATTTCGCATGAAGATTTTGTGTATGCGCTCAGTGAAATCGACACCTTTGTTGATATCACTGAGGAAGACCTGCTGGAAATCTATTCCCTGGCAACCGACAGAGATAAAAAATAAGTCTCTCCAGCATTTGCGAGAGTTGTTCTGGGTTCTATTGCTCTGGTTGCGTTACGCTTCATCAACCCGACAGTTCTTCTAACCCTTTCACCACAGAGAGCACAGAGGTTTATTTTGTTAGCTACGGCCGTAGGCGTCGCTAACAATAAAAAGCCCTTCTCTGTGTTCTCTGTGCCTCTGTGGTGAACAGCTTTTAAAGCTTTTGACTTTGTTTTTAAACTGGCAAATACCCTAAATCCCCAGTTTTTTCTCAAGGTAGTGAATGTTAGTGCCACCGGCCTGAAAAGCAGAATCACTTAGAATGTCTTTATGTAAATCAATATTGGTTTTTATGCCTTTGATATTGATTTCGTCCAGTGCGCCGAGCATGCGCGCAATAGCAATATTCCGATCATTGCCATAAGCAATTAATTTACCAATCATGGAGTCGTAGTGAGGTGGCACGGTATAACCACCATAAATATGTGTATCGACGCGAATGCCCGGGCCGCCGGGTGGATGGTAACGTTCAATCTTGCCGGGTGAAGGCATAAAGGTTTTTGCATCTTCGGCATTGATGCGGCACTCAATGGCATGGCCCCTGATTTCGATGTCGCTTTGTTTGTATCGTAGTTTTTCACCGGAGGCGATATAAAGTTGTTCCTTGATAATATCAACACCGGTAATCATTTCGGTCACAGGATGTTCCACCTGTACACGTGTATTCATTTCAATGAAATAAAACTCACCGTTCTGAAACAGAAATTCGAAGGTGCCTGCACCGCGGTAATTCATTTTTACGCAGGCATCAACACAACGTTGCCCGATTTTTTTGCGTTGTTTAGGCGTGATGCCGGGAGCCGGTGCTTCTTCAACCACTTTCTGGTTTCTGCGTTGCATGGAACAGTCGCGTTCGCCGAGATGGATAGCATTGCCCTGACCGTCGGATAATATCTGTATTTCTATGTGGCGTGGTGTTTCAAGGTATTTTTCCATGTACACCACATCGTTACCAAAGAACGACCCGGCTTCGGTTTTTGTTAAGGCAATGGAATTGAGTAATGAGCCTTCGGAATGCACCACGCGCATGCCACGACCGCCACCACCGCCGGAAGCTTTAATGATGATCGGATAGCCAATGTCTCTGGCGATTTTTTGATTGGTTTCAGTATTATCACCTAAAGGTCCATCGGAGCCAGGAACGCAGGGAACACCGGCTTCTTTCATGGCTTTAATGGCGGCAACCTTATCGCCCATGATGCGAATGGATTCAGCTTTAGGGCCAATAAAAACAAAACCGCTATCTTCTACGCGTTCCGCAAAATCAGCATTTTCGGAAAGAAAACCATAACCCGGATGAATACCAACAGCATTGGTGACTTCAGCAGCACTGATGAGTGCAGGCACATTCAGGTAACTTTGATCTGAAGGTGCCGGACCAATACAAACTGCTTCATCCGCCAGGCGTACATGTTTCAGGTCGCGGTCAGCTTCGGAATGCACGGCGACCGTTTTAACGCCGAGTTCCCGGCAGGCTCTTAGGATTCGCAGTGCAATTTCACCGCGATTGGCAATAACAACTTTAGATAGCATTATTCGATAACAATAAGTGGCTGGCCAAATTCAACGGGCTGACCGTTTTCAACCAGGATAGCTTTAATCGTGCCTGATTTATCGGCTTCGATCTGGTTAAGAATTTTCATCGCTTCAATGATGCAGATGGTATCGCCTTCACTCACTGAATCACCGACCTTGGCAAAGTCTTTGGCGCCGGGAGAAGGTGCAGTGTAGAAGGTACCGACCATGGGTGAGTTCACCACGTGACCGCTAGGCACGTCATCGTCTTTGGTATCCGTTGCCGGTACTGCCGAGGCGGGCGCTTCTGCTGCAGGTGCTGCAACAGGCGCTGTTGCATATTGTATGGGGGCAGCCGGTGCAGCCTGACCATAGCGAGAGATGCGAACCGACTCTTCGCCCTCGTTGATTTCAATTTCTGCGATGCCGGATTCCTTCAGCAATTCGATTAGTTTTTTAACTTTGCGTATATCCATAAGGATCAACCTCTGTTGAGTTGTTGTAACGCAGCTTGCAATGCAAGTTCGTAACCGTGAGCGCCCAGTCCGGAAATAACCCCGGCAGCAATAGTGTTCCCTGAATTTTTCACGGGCATGTATGTTGGAAAGATGGATTTCTATAAATGGAATGTTGACGCCACTCAGCGCGTCACGTAAGGCAACGCTGGTGTGTGTGAAAGCCGCCGGGTTAATGAGTATAAAGCGTACGCCATTTTTTTTTGCCTGGTGAATATGTTCGATTAGCTCGACTTCTGAATTGCTCTGCACGCTTTCAAGGCTGAAATTCTGCTCGCTGGCCTGTGATACCAGGCGGCCATTGATGTCATCTAGAGAGTCCGAACCGTAATGTTCGGGTTCGCGTGAGCCCAGAAGGTTGAGATTGGGGCCGTTGATAACAAGCAAATCGGGCATTTTTGTTCTTATTAGCTGTTGAATATAATGAGTTGCTAATAATTGTGCATAAAAAAAGGGGAGTTGTCTACTGTTTCGGCGAAATTAGTAGCATTTTAGAGTCAATTTAATGAAATTGTGGGCAATTAAAACTTCAGGCCGACCTTTTTCAGAATTTCTTCTGCTTTGATCTTGTGGAGTTCTCCGGTGATCGTGTCGGTAATTTCGCCTTTCCGATTGATCAACACCGAGTAAGGAAGACCGCCAACACGGTTGCCATAGCGTTTGGAAAGCTCAATCGCCTCGAGTTCACCCGCCATGATGGGGTAATTGATATCCATCTCATCGGCAAAGGCACGTACCGCGTCTTCATCGTCGATAGCGATGCCGATAATCTGAAATCCCTGTTCGCCATATGTTTTCTGCAGCTCGACAAAATAGGGCATTTCTCTCAGACAGGGCGGACACCAGGTGGCCCAGAAATTAAGCAGCACAATTTTGCCGTCCCATTCCTTGATGTTACGCAGCTTGCCATCGAGATCTTTCATCGCAAACTCGGGGCGGATCTGGCCCAGAATGGGGTTAGCCAGGTCTTTGCTTTGCAGCTCCTGTTTTGTGAGATAGCGTTGCAAACCATAACCAGCACCACCGGCGATGGTGATCGCAATAATAAATATCAGTGTATTTTTCATTTTTAAAAAAGAAATTTAAGTGTTAGCAAGAATTGGGCATTTTATATGAAACTGACAGGATTTTTTTTGCCGCGAATGACGCAAAGGACGCAAAAGGTTAAAACCAAAAAAGCTTTATTCGCGCCTTTCGTGTCCTTCGCGGCAAAAAGATTTTAGGTTTTCACAGGTGTTAATTCAGCGCGCGTTTAATGTGTGCACTGAATTTATCAGCCGGCACAAAACCAACCACGCGGTAGTTCCTGCGTTCATTGCCTTCTTTATCGAAGAACATAATGGAAGGAGGGCCGATGATGCCGAAGTGTTTGTACAGCGCGGTATCTTTTGCGTCGTTGGGTGTGACATCTGCCTGCAGCAGTACGACGTTAGATAACGCGGCGCGTACTGCAGGGTCACTAAAAGTGAACACTTCCATTTCTTTACACGAGATACACCAGTCCGCATAAAAATCGAGCATCACGGCTTTGCCCTGCGCTTTGGCCTCGGCTAAAGCAACGTTTAAACCCTCCACACCTTTAATTTGTTTAAAAGGTAAATGTTCAACCTGCATAGCACTGGAACCACCGCCTCCCAGTGACAGTCCTTTCAGCGGATGGAATACGTCGCGTCCGCCGGAAGTCAGGCCGATGATTAAAACAACGCCGTAGGTCAGCATCAAAACGCCCAGACCTTTCCACAGCTTGCGCCAACCTGAGCCATCAGCTGGCAGGGCTTCCATTGCACCCATGTAAATTGCCGACACGATGAGCAGTGCCGCCCAAAGTGCCATGGTGGCAGCCGCCGGTGCAACACGTTCCAGTAACCAGATGCCCAGTGCCAGCAGTAATACACCGAAGACGGCTTTAACGGCATCCATCCATGCACCCGCTTTGGGTAACATTTTTCCAGCGGATGTGCCGACCACTAACAGGGGTGCTCCCATGCCCATGCTCAGAGAAAACAGTGCCATACCACCCAGTACGGCATCACCGGTGTCGGCGATGTAAATGAGTGCACCGACCAGGGGTGCGGTCACGCAGGGGCCGACAATCAGTGCGGACAGAAAGCCCATAATCGCCACACCGATCATGGTACCACCGCGCTGGCTATTGCTGAGACTGGTGAGTTTGCTTTGAATCGATGCGGGCATTTGCAGGTCATAAAAGCCGAACATGGAAAATGACAGTGCGACAAAAACGGCCACAAAGCTGCCGATGATCCACGGGTTCTGGAACCAGGCCTGAATGTTTTCCCCGGAGAGACCGACCAGAATACCAACGATGGTGTAAGTTGCGGCCATCGCCAGCACATAAACCAGCGATAACGAGAAAGCTTTACGGGTGGTGATATCTTCGCCCTGACCGACAATAATGCCTGAAAGAATCGGCACCATTGGCAGTACGCAAGGCGTAAACGCCAATAGCAGGCCACCGACAAAGAACAGCAGCAGTGTCACCCAGACACTGCCATCTTTTAATGCGCTGACGAGCTGGTCCTGTTCAGAAATGTGCTCGTCCGCAGTCGTTGCAGCCGTGTTGGTGGTGGGCAGGGCCGCATTAGCTAAAGCTATCGGTGATAACTTAACCGTGAATTCCCGGGTTTGTGGCGGGTAACAGATGCCGGAAATCTCGGAACAGCCCTGATACTTCACCTTGAAAGTAGCATTTTTGCCGCCATCCTTTATGACATTGAAAGGCAGGGTGATTTCGGTATTGTTGTGATAGACGAAAAGTATCTTCTGGAAAATAGGGTCATCTTTTTCATCACCTGCGGGCAACTGCAGGGCACCGGTTTGAATCACCTCATCATTAACGATGATCTGCATTTTGTCGCGATACAGATAGTGGCCTTCAGCAATAATCCAGCGTGCGGTGAAACTGTTGGGGTTGTCTTCGGTCGTAAGCTGGAACGCGTCATCGACATCAAGAATGTTGTCCTGGTAACCGAAGTCGAAATTACTTAACAGGTTAAGACTCTGGGCTGATTCCTGGGCAGATTCCTCGGCCAGCACCGAGGTACTGGAAACTAAAAGCAGGAGAGCGAAAAAATGTTTAATTGATATCATTGCGAACCAGATGATGTGTTGATTATTGTGAAAGGCAGAATATTGATAGTTAGACACAATATTACCGCCAGGTTCACTAACTGCGCTAAAATGCGGTAAGTGATTCTGAATAAGAGCATAGCAAATATTTTCTTAAAACACCCTTAACAAATAATAACTTACCGAAATATATGATAAAAAACTGGCCTATTCTATTTATTGTTGTCCCGCTGATCGAACTCTACCTCATCATCGAGGTGGGTAGCCATATCGGTGCGCTGTGGACGGTGTTGATTGTCATTATGACCGCTGTCATTGGCGTGCAGTTACTACGCATACAGGGCTTTAATACCCTGAGGCGAGCCCAGCAAAGCATGGCACAGGGCTCACTGCCAGCGATGGAGATGATGGAAGGCATTGTACTGGCGGTGGGCGGTGCACTACTGATCACACCGGGCTTTCTCACTGATACGCTGGGTTTTTTATGCCTGATTCCCTTCACGCGCCGTGCCATGATACGGCGTTTTATGTCCGTATCCAGCGTGCAGATGGGTGGTTTCCAGAAGCAGAATTTCGGCAATCAGCCACCTCACAGGCCCGATTCGAGTCAGAGTGGCCGTACCCTGGACGGTGAATTTCGCCGTGAAGATGACTAATTTTTAGTATTTACCCTTGTAATTCCCTGATTCATCCACATTAATAGGCCAGCAATGCGTCTGTAGCACTTATAAGCCTATAGCGGGCTTGACTCAGGCGGTTTCGTCATTATGATTAGCACTCACCTTAATAGAGTGCCAACTTTTTAGAGAGAGGATATACAGAAAATGAAAATACGTCCGTTACACGACCGCGTAGTCGTCAAGCGTATGGAAGAAGAACGCACCAGTGCTGGTGGTATCGTGATTCCAGATTCAGCCACCGAAAAACCACAGATAGGTGAAGTCCTTGCTGTAGGTAACGGCAAAATCACAGAAAGTGGTGATGTCCTTAAACTAGATGTGAAAGTCGGTGATCAGGTTTATTTTGGTACTTACTCCGGTACAGCCATCAAGGTTGACGGTGACGAAGTACTGATTATGAAAGAAGACGACATTCTCGGCGTACTCGCTGCGTAATTAGTCATAAAAAATTTTAGAGGAAAATAAAGATGTCAGCTAAAGACGTAAGATTTGGTGATGACGCGCGTAGTCGAATGATTAACGGCGTCAACGTACTGGCCAATGCGGTCAAAGTAACATTAGGCCCTAAAGGTCGTAATGTGGTTTTAGATAAAGCCTTCGGCGCACCGACTGTCACTAAAGACGGTGTTTCAGTGGCGAAAGAAATCGAACTGGAAGACAAGTTCGAAAACATGGGCGCACAGATGGTGAAAGAAGTCGCTTCACAAACATCTGATATTGCGGGCGACGGCACAACCACTGCAACAGTATTGGCGCAGGGCATTGTTCGTGAAGGCATGAAGTCAGTCACTGCTGGCATGAATCCAATGGACCTGAAACGCGGTATCGATAAAGCTATCATTGCAGCAGTTGCAGAATTGCAGAAAATATCCAAGCCATGTGCAACCACTGATGCCATTGCTCAGGTAGGCACTATCTCTGCTAACTCTGATAGCAGCATTGGCGAAATCATCGCAGAAGCGATGGATAAAGTCGGCAAAGAAGGAGTTATCACCGTTGAAGAAGGCACTACGCTGGAAAATGAACTGGATATCGTAGAAGGTATGCAGTTCGATCGTGGTTACCTGTCACCTTACTTTGTTAACAACGCAGAAAGCATGAGTGCGGAACTGGAAAACCCCTTTGTTTTGTTGTTCGACAAGAAAATTACCAACATCCGTGACCTGCTTCCCATACTGGAAGGCGTTGCCAAAGCCAGCCGTCCACTGTTAATCATTGCAGAAGACGTTGAAGGCGAAGCCCTGGCAACATTGGTTGTTAACAGCATGCGTGGCATCGTTAAAGTTTGTGCAGTAAAAGCACCGGGCTTTGGTGATCGTCGTAAACAGATGCTTGAAGACCTCGCTATTCTTACTGGTGGTGTTGTGATTGCTGAAGAAGTTGGCCTGTCACTGGAAAAAACGACTCTGGAAGATCTGGGTTCAGCTAAGCGCATTACTGTTAATAAAGAAATGACAGTTATTGTTGATGGCGCAGGCAAGCATAAAGATATTGCAGCTCGCGTATCACAGATTCGCAAGCAAGCTGACGAAGCAACTTCAGATTACGATAAAGAAAAGCTTCAGGAACGCGTCGCTAAACTAGCCGGCGGTGTTGCAGTGATTAAAGTAGGTGCTGCAACCGAAGTTGAAATGAAAGAGAAAAAAGCGCGTGTAGAAGATGCATTGCATTCGACTCGCGCAGCGGTAGAAGAAGGCGTTGTACCTGGCGGTGGTGTTGCACTGATTCGTGCTTGTGTAGCGGTTGATAAAATCAAAGGTGACAACCATGAGCAAGATGTCGGTATCGCTATTGCACGTCGTGCGATGGAAGATCCTCTTCGTCAAATCGTGGAAAATGCCGGCGAAGAAGCTTCTGTTATTCTGGCCGCTGTTGCAGCTAAGAAAGGTAACTATGGTTACAATGCTGCAACCGGTGAATACGGCGATATGATCAAGATGGGTATTCTTGACCCAACTAAAGTAACCCGTGCAGCATTGCAAAATGCAGCATCGGTTGCAGGCCTGTTGATTACTACCGAATGCATGGTAGCTGAACTTCCTAAGGAAGAAGCTGCAATGGCTGGTGGTGATATGGGTGGCATGGGTGGTATGGGTGGCATGATGTAAGTGTTGCTCATTATCATGAGTGTTTGAAAAAGCCCCGTTGGAAACAACGGGGCTTTTTTTTGCCTGTCATCCCGAACGGATGTGAGGGATCTTGGGCTTTCTGTTTGCTGAATTGTCTGTCTTACTCTTAAGCCCATGGTTTCGCCCATCGGCGAGTTACTTTATTTTGCTTGTCCAAAATAAAGTAACCAAACAAAAAGACACCCCGAATACGTCGTGCCTGTAAAAGGCACAGGCATACCCTTGTCACTCGCAATGGAGGGGGCTGCTGCGGACAAAATCGTAGGGAACGATTTTGAACAGCCGTTTTATGGCTGGCCCGAAGGGCGAATCTCATGGAAGAGATTCGTAACAATCCAAACAGTCCTCGCAGAAAGCTTCCCCCTCCATTACTCGCTCCTCGGCGACTTCAACGGGGCCCAAAGATCAAAAGCGTTCATCTACAATCCTCACTTACGAAAAACGTTCGCTCCTCCGTGAGTTGAAGCGGGATGTGAAAAACAAAAACTAGCAAAGTAAACCCGTCCTTTTTTCTTTTAATAGGTATACTGTCCCCCGGATACGCCAGAATCTAAATAAGGGAAATGATATGACATATTCCTCCATGAATTATGAAATAATTGCCCGCAATCTGCGAGAGCTTTTTCATTATTTTTCAAACACATGCGAAATATCAATGCGTGGATTATTTCATTTTCGACGTGTTATATCACGCCACTTTTGATATATAGATATAAGTTATGTGTAAAAAACAATCAAATTTGCCATCCGCCATGTTATCAACTATGATAACTGCATATGAAATGGAAAGTTACGTTCTACAACGATAAAGTTGAATCTCAAACACTAAAGTTCCCAACGGGTATTTTAGCTAATTTTCTGCATATAGCTGAAATGATTGAAAAATTAGGGCCAAATCTAGGTAAGCCATATGTGGGCAGGCTAGATTCGGGTCTCTATGAGATCAGAGCTAAAGGCAAAGAAGGTATTGGCAGGTCAGCATATTGTGTTGTAAAAGGTAAAGAAGTTGTAATACTTCATTCATTTATTAAAAAGTCACAAAAGACATCTAAAAAGGATTTGGACTTAGCTAAAAAGA
>QIHT01000098.1 GCA_003229115.1 Gammaproteobacteria bacterium
ATAATATCGTTATCCCCGAAAACGAAATAGAAATCAGTGCAATTCGCTCTCAGGGTGCGGGCGGGCAAAATGTTAATAAGGTTTCAACCGCTATCCATTTGCGTTTTGATATTAAAAATTCCTGCTTGCCCGATATTTACAAACGGCGACTCATGTCTTTGCGTGATCACCGCATCAACAAAGACGGCGTCATTGTGATCAAATCACAACAAACTCGAAGCCAGGAGAAAAACAAACTGGCAGCTCTGGCCAGGCTTAAAGAATTAATCAGTCAGGCTGGGGTTTCACCTAAAAGACGCATCCCGACCAAACCCACTCGAAATTCGCAAAAGAGACGCATGGATAGTAAAACTCAACGGAGCCGGTTAAAAGATAGCCGTAAGAAAGTTTCCGAGTAAGAGATTACTTTTGTTAGTTCAAAAATAAAAGTCAAAAACTTTTACCACAGAGAACACAGAGAAAAGATTTTTATTGTTAGAACGCCGTAGGCGTAGCTAATAAAACAAACTTCTGTGCTCTCTGTGCCTCTGTGGTAAATAATTTAATCAGGAATTTCAACCGTCATACCTCTTTTTATTTCACCTTGCCCGTCAATAACCACATTCTGGCCAAACAATATTTGATTGTCACTTCGGCGATAGGTGCTTAAGGTTTTTGTTGGTTCATGGTTTTTACTGCGTTCGCCGGTTTCAATATCAATGCTCGGTATTACGCAACGCGAACACGGTTTAACAATACGCAGGCTTAGCCCACCGATTATTAGTCGATGCCAGCTGTCTTCTGCGAATGCATCACAACCACTGATAACAATGTTGGGACGGAATCTTGCCATCGGTAACGAATCCTGCATTTTGCTATTCAGGTCATCAAGCGATGCCTGTGACAGCAATAGAACAGGAAAACCATCACTAAACGCGGTGCGATCGTTTTGTCTGGCGTAAGCCTGGTCAACCACACGAACTTCATCGTCCGGGAAATAAACAAACCTGCACTCGATGCCAAGAAACCGGCTTAACCATTGTCCTGCCTCGTCACCTGCATCATAAACATTGCAACTGTCATTCCAGATAGAAACAGAGGTTGTCGAGTTTTTTTCCGGAATACTTATTTCCAGATCAGGTAACCCGGAAGCATGCAGTCGAACACCATTGTCGATGAGTTCAGGCTGAATCAGGCTCAATCGAGATTGCTGCCGTTGAGTAACCATACGACCATCAGCATCAACCACCATCCAGCGACGATCATTTTTTAAACCACCCATATCAACAGTTGCCTGCTCCAGTAGCACCTGTCTCATGGATTTCACCGGATAAATGGCGAGTTCGCTGATAATCAACTGGCTCATGTTTTATTTTTTCTCACTGTGCATGCAGGCATCGAGTTTCGCCTTCATTGTATCCAGCCCCAAAGCTCTTGCATACTTTATATTACGTTGAGGGATATTCTCTGGTTCAGGATAGTCGGCCAGGGCTTTTTCAATACTGGCTTCACGGATCAGATGAAGCATGGGATAGGGTGAGCGATTAGTAGTATTGGCAGCATCATCGGCTTCAGAGTTTTCAAAAACATAATCCGGATGAAAACTGGCGAGCTGATAAATACCCTCGTAAGCCTGCTGCGCGATTAATTGCTGCGCCATTTCCAGTAACTGAAGGTAATCGTCAAACCCGGAAAATGTATTGGGGAAAATAAGTAGCGTTGTTTCCGTGGTGTTATTACTATCCAGAAACACACATTCATCGATCACGGCATGAAGACAGGCATCCAACGCTTTATCTGTTACAACGCGGTAGCGAATACTCCCCCGTTCCAACTCACGCTTTGCGAACGGGCAAAAATTACACTCGATAATAACTGATTTTATCCAGCATTCCGTCTGGCTGATTATCCGAGAGCTTTGCATGAAGTAAAAAGCTCTCGCGATATAGGATATATCGTCAAAATCAGGCACTTAAGTGTTTGGTTTTGTGAGAAAAGGGGAAATCGCATTTTCCCTTTTCGATGCTTTGTCGAGCCAGGGATGGCTCGTGCAAAGCATTCTATAAAAGCTTCATCAGTCATTCTTTTTTATGCGGAACGTGCGCCCAGTTCTTCAACACCCTGTTCGCGCAGATAGCTTTCGTAACTACCCGAAAAATTAATCACACCATCTGGTGTAAGCTCGATAATACGAGTGGCCAACGATGATACAAACTCGCGGTCATGGCTAACAAAGATCAGTGTGCCTGGATAATTTTCCAGCGCGAGGTTGAGTGATTCAATGGATTCCATGTCAAGGTGATTGGTGGGCTCATCCATCAGCAGAACATTAGGTTTCTGCAACATCAGTTTGCCAAAAATCATACGTCCCTGCTCGCCACCGGAAATAATGTTCACTTTCTTGGTAATGTCATCCTGTGAAAACAACAGGCGACCCAGTGTGCCGCGAATAACCTGTTCATCATCATTTTCCTGTTTCCACTGCTCCATCCAGTCAAATAGTGTGGTATTCGATTCAAAATCTGCGGCGTGGTCCTGTGCGTAGTAACCCAGCTTTGCATTGTCTGACCACTTCAAACGGCCTTTATCTTTTTCAAGATCGCCTACTAATGTGCGCAACAAGGTGGTTTTACCGATACCGTTGGGGCCAATAATTGCTACGCGCTCACCCACTTCGATCATCATATCGAGCTTTGAAAACAGCGGCTCTTCGCCTTCATAACTTTTTTGCAGGCCTTCCACATTCAGCGCAAGACGGTAGAGTTTTTTATCTTCATCGAAACGAATAAACGGGTTAACACGACTCGAAGGTTTGATATCTTCAAGTTGAATCTTATCCATCTGCCGGGCACGTGATGTCGCTTGCTTGGCTTTGGATGCATTCGCCGAGAAACGACTAACAAACGCCTGCAATTCTGCAATCTTCGCTTTTTTCCTGGCATTATCTGACTGCATTCTTTCGCGCACCTGGGTAGATGCGGTCATGTATTCATCGTAATTACCGGGATACACTCTTAACTCGCCATAATCCAGATCGGCCATGTGTGTGCAAACACTATTAAGAAAGTGACGATCATGCGAAATAATAATCATCGTACTCTTGCGTTCATTGAGCACGTTCTCGAGCCAGCGAATGGTATTGATATCGAGGTTATTGGTGGGCTCGTCCAGTAACATAATATCGGGATCGGCGAATAATGCCTGTGCCAACAGAACACGCAGTTTCCAGCCGGGGGCTACCGCACTCATTAAACCATTATGCTGATTCTGCGAAATTTCCAGTCCCAGCAATAATTCACCGGCACGGGCTTCGGCCGAATAACCATCCATCTCGGCGAACTGGACTTCAAGCTCGGCAACCTTCATGCCTTCTTCTTCGCTCATTTCAGGCAGCGAATAAATACGATCACGTTCCTGCTTCACTTTCCAAAGCTCGGTATGCCCCATAATGACCGTATCAATCACGGTACAGTCTTCGAAAGCGAACTGATCCTGGCCTAATTTGCCGACACGTTCACGCTCATCGATACTCACTGTACCGGATGTGGCCTCCAGGTCACCGCCCAGAATTTTAATCAAGGTGGATTTACCACAGCCGTTGGCACCGATCAGGCCATATCGGTTACCCTCACCGAATTTCACCGATATATTTTCAAACAGGGGTTTGGCCCCGAACTGCATAGTAATGTTGGCTGTAGTAATCACAATAATCTTCCGAATTTCCCAAATAAGGTTTTACACGGCATAAGCACGCAACAAGCGTGTATGTTCCGTAAAAGCCGCGTATTATCGCACATTTGATTGTTTCAGGCTTACCAGCAATCCATCAACCGATGAACCGCAGTAACAACATCCCGGCAAAAGAAGCTTTTGCCAATCTGACCCCGGACCACATGCTGGATGCTATTGAAGCAACGGGCATTGCGTGTGATGGACGCTTCCTGGCGTTGAACAGTTATGAAAATCGCGTCTACCAGATAGGCACTGAGGAAGGTTTCGTGGTCGCAAAATTCTACCGGCCTAACCGTTGGAGCAATCAGGCGATTATCGAGGAACACCGGTTCACACTGGATCTGGCCGATCTGGAAATACCCGTAATCGCGCCGAATCTAAATGAAGCCGGTGAAAGCCTGCTCGAACATGGCGATTACCGCTTTGCACTCTACCCCTGTCGCGGCGGGCGCGAGCTTGAGCTCGATAATGCTGACCACCTGGAACAACTCGGGCGCTTTATTGGCCGTATCCACGCCCATGGTGCCACTGAACCTTTTCAGCACCGAGCGACGCTGGACATAAAAAACCTTGCAATAAAACCACGCGAGTATTTACTCGAAAATAACTTTATTCCTGGTCACTTGCTGGAAGCCTACACCAGTGTCACCAGAGACCTGATCCAGCAAATCGAACGCAACTACGAACTTGCAGGCAATGTGCAAAACATTAGATTACACGGCGACTGCCACCCCAGCAATATTTTGTGGACAGATAACGGACCACACATCGTGGACTTTGATGATGCACGAATGGGCCCCGCGATGCAGGATTTATGGATGTTTCTTTCAGGTGACCGCAACTATATGACGGCACGACTGGCTGACTTGCTCGAAGGTTACACACAGTTTTACGACTTCAATGCTGCTGAATTACACCTGATTGAAGCACTCAGAAGCCTGCGAATTATTCACTACGCCTACTGGATTGCTTCGCGCTGGGACGACCCGGCTTTTCCACGCGCATTCCCCTGGTTTAATACCACTCGTTACTGGGAAGATCATGTGCTTGCACTACGGGAACAGGCCGCCCTGCTAAACGAGCCGCCGTTGATTTGGGATTAGCAAAAACTTTGTCCAAAGATGAACACGGATAAAAGCTAAGGCAAAAGCAAAATATTTTTGCCGCGAAAAACGCAAAGGGTGCGAATAAACCTTAAAAACAAATGTTGTTTTTGCTTTTTTTTGCGCCCTTTGCGTTTTTTGCGGCAAGTGGGTTGTTTGTTTTTATTTACGCAGAACAACGGAGTTCATTCCATCTCAACATTCATCCTGCAGGTTTTCAGGCAAGGCGTAAGGTAGCCTCTTTAACAAAAGTACCAAATCGAATTTTGGTTGCCAATTAATACCTCGCTGTTATAAGTGCGAGCCCCTCAGGCGATGACTCAAGCGTCTTCTTCAAGCTCTTCTTCCAGCTCACCGACCATCGAAGCATACTTGATGCTTTCTCTCAGTTCTTTTATTTCGCCATCAAGGCCGTCATCGCTGCATACCAGTTTGGTACTCTTATGCATGGACTCACCGTGCTCCTGGTCGTAGCATTCTTCCAGTTTTTTGACCAGGGATCGCATTTCGTCAGGGGGATAATCTGCTGACTCGAGATAATAAAACAGGGCTTTTACAACATCGAAAGGGTAAACATCAAAGCGGTCGATATAGGTTTCTACCATTGACCAGAAAAAAGGCCGAACCTTGCTGACTTCAAGGTGTTTATTTATCAATAAATCATGAACCGCTTCAATCAGTTGATCGACATTTTCAGGGGGGACAAAGGACTCGGCCGATGATTCAGCTTTTTCATCTACCTGTATCGATACATCTATATGCATATGCGGTTTCAATACGTTTTTATTATTACTCTTCAGCCTCCTATTCAACAGAGACTTATCTGAATAAGCTTATTATTTACCGCTTACAGCATTTTGTGCTTAAAAACATATTATTTCAACGCCTAAACAGATACTATCAGCAACTAATTGAGACTAAAAGCTTCCTTTTATGCATATTTGAAGTATGGACCACGTTGTTGAACAAAACAGTTCCAGAAATTCTATGAGCATGCGGAACAAAGCGAAGAAACTACTTCAGAAAACGGACGTAGACAAGCTTCCCAGCCTGCCTCATATTCTCCTACCCCTGCTAAAAATCTGTCATAACGAAAGCATTTCCTATGAGGATTTAGCGGATATCCTGAGTAAAGACCCGGCCCTGTATATCAAACTACAGTCTGTGTGTTTTCGAAACGGCTGCCATATAAACAGCCCGGTGCCACTTGAAAAGCCTGAACAACTGCTGAAAAATCTGGGCATCAATACCCTCAAAAGCATTGCTACCACCTCGGCGGTGCAACAATTTTTCTCGCGCAACAACCATGAACGCAACGAATTCATCAAACAACACTGGCAACACTCCCTGCTCTGTGCCGCGGTGGCTGAATCCATTGCTGAGCATATCGATTATCAATACCCGGAAGAAGCCTATACGGCGGGGCTGCTGCATGATATCGGCCAGCTGATACTGGAAAGTGCCTACCCGAACAAGTACACCACGACCTTTGCCCAGCTCAGTGAAGACGACTATTTTCATGATCTGGAAAGCGATGAGTTTGGCACCACTCATCAGCATGTCGGCACCGAGCTACTAAAAAAACACGGTAGTCATAGCTTTGTCGCAGACGCCATTCAATACCATCATGAGCCAGTGGAAGCTATTCTGGATGCCCACCCGCTGGTAAAAATCATCAATATCGCCAACCAGCTAAGCACTGCCAGCTTTAATGATGAAGATAAATTTGTGTTTGACGCCGCCGAAGAGCTGCTCGGATTATCAGCACCTTTGCTACTGGAAATGTTGAACAAATCCCGTGAACGCGTAAAACGTTTCGCCCTCGAGTTAGAGATTGACCTCGAAGTTGATGGTATTGACGGCGATACCGTCAAACAGATCAGTTCAAAAGAACAGTACAAACAAATACAGCTGGCAGAACAGGTAAAAAACATTGCCCTGCTCGATGGACTGCATCAACATTTATCATGTGCCAGCGGTGAAAAATCTCTGCTGGCGGTCATCAAACAACAAATCGGCATCCTTTTCGGTGTTGATCAAAGCCTGCTGTTTTTGTATGAAGCCGGAAACGACGTAGTACGCGCGGTACCTGTTGATGACACCGGTCGTCAGAATGATCTTAAAATTCCGCTGATACAGGGGCGCAGCCTGGTCACTGATGCTTTACTGGAAAAACAAACACTGCATTCATTTACAGACAAGTACCAGCATCCCACGGTTATCGATCAGCAACTCACCGGATTGACCGAACATGAGGGCCTGATATGCCTGCCCATGATAGTGAATAATGCAGCCGTGGGCGTGATGGTTTTTGGTATCGATGAAACCCAGCAAAGCACACTGTGGAAACAATTACCCCTGCTTAATCACTTTGCCAACGAAATAGCACATACCTTTAGCGCCAGTCACGGTAATGATGAAAACGGCGATGGCTCGATTGATATGAGCAAAATTCTGGAAACACGCGTGCGCGAAGTTGTGCACGAAGTCGGCAACCCGCTCAGTATTATTAACAACTATCTCGAAATTCTAAGTTTTAAACTCGAAGACAGTAATCCTGCACAAAGCGATATCAAAACCATCAAAAGTGAAATCGAGCGCATCGGCAGTATTGTTAGACAACTCACCGAACCCACCAACACTCTGGGCGAAGTCACCGAGGTGGATATCAACACCCTGATTGCTGACCTCACCCACGTTTTTCAAACCTCGCTCTTCGCTGCCCACGACATCCAGATCAGCCTCGATCTGGATGACCGCCTTGCGCCCTTGCTCAGCGACGCTAACGCCCTCAAACAGATTTATACCAACCTGGTGAAAAACGCGGTAGAGGCGCTGCCGGCAAATGGCCAGATTATGGTCTACACTCAAGATCAGGTAAACGTCGACGGACAGGAGCATTTGGAAATCTCTGTCGCAGACGACGGGCCGGGCATTCAGCCTGATATTTTGTCCAGCTTGTTCACCCCTGTAGAAACAACAAAAGGTGGCGAACATGCAGGTCTCGGGTTAACCATCGTGAGAAATCTGGTGAATGAACTGAACGGCTCCATAAGCTGCAGAAGCAGCGACAAGGGCACCAGTTTTCATATTCTGTTGCCAAAAAAATGAGATAAAACGGCACACTACTCTTGTTTGTGCATAACAATAACAACACAAAGGCTAGCTGCCTTTGCGCTTTAAGAGTAACAAAATGAGCAACAATGAACAGAATATCCTCATCGTAGACGATGACCCGATTGTCCTTAAAAGTCTGAGAGATCTTCTCGCTGTACGTGGTTACACCACCGATACTGCCATTGGTGGTAAAGAAGCGATTTGCCAACTTGATCAGAAAGAATACGATCTTGTGCTGCTGGACTTACATATGCCCTATGTTAACGGGCATGATGTCATGATTCACCTTCGCAAACATAAACAGGCTCCAGCCGTAATTATTGTTAGCGGTGAAACTTCTTTTGAAGCTGCAAGAAGCGCCTGTTCACAAGGTGCTTACGATTTTCTGCGTAAACCTTATGCCACAGAAGAGCTGATTATCACCATCAATAATGCGCTCAAGGAAAAACGTCTTGAGAAACAAAACAAACAAATGCAGATGCAACTGAAAGAATCAGAACGCCTGCACCGTTACCTGGTAAACACATCACCAGACATCATTTATATTCTCGACCCCAAAGGTAACTTCACCTTTATTAATGAACGCATTGAAAGTTTACTGGGATTTGATAAAGAAGAATTAATTGGTAAACATTATTCCCTGCTGGTGCATCAGGCAGACATGGAACAGGCGAAATATGTATTTAATGAACGCCGCGTTGGTGCACGCGCCTCTTCCAACATCGAACTACGCCTGAAATGTAAAGATGATGGTGCACCCCGTTACTTCGATACCCGATCACTACCGATTGAGCTGAGTTCAATGGGTATTTACAACGATGCAAAATCTTCAAAACAGGATACTTATCTTGGCACCTACGGTGTGGCTCGTGATATTACCGAGCGCAAGATCGCCGAAGAAACCATTAATTTTCAGGCCTACCACGATTTACTAACCCATTTACCTAACCGCTCACTACTACGCGACCGTCTGGGACTGGCCATCAGCCACGCCAAACGCGAAAAAGAAATGCTGGCAGTGATGTTTCTGGATCTGGACCGCTTTAAAAACATCAATGATAGTCTGGGTCATATGATCGGTGATGAACTTTTGCAACAGGTCAGCACACGTCTCAAAGGTTGCTTACGTGAAGGCGACACACTGGCGCGCTTTGGTGGTGATGAGTTTACACTGCTGCTACCAAAAATCAGTGATCGCCGCGAAGACGTGAGCAAAATTGCCGAGAAAATTATTACCCTGCTAAAAGAACCATTTATGGTTGATGGTCACGAACTGTATGTCAGCGCCAGTATCGGTATTTCCATGTACCCTCAGGATGGTACCAATATGGACACACTGATTAAAAATGCCGATGTCGCTATGTACCACGTTAAAGGCCAGGGCAAAAACGATTACAAATTTTTCTCTATTGACATGAATACACCGTATACCAGAAGTCTTTCTCTGGATACAGGCATTCACAAAGCTCTGGCCAATGATGAATTTAGCCTGCTCTACCAACCACAGGTTGATCTCAAAACCGGTGAAATCATTGGTGTAGAGGCCCTGTTACGTTGGGAGCACCCGGAACACGGCACTATTTCCCCCAGTGAGTTTATTCCATTCGCCGAAGAAACCGGTTTGATTGTTGATATTGGCAACTGGGTCATAAAAACCGCTTTAAACGAACTAAAAAACTGGACAGATGCCGGCTTACCACAAATTCGCATGTCGGTTAACATCTCGACACGACACCTGGCTGAAAAAAATATCGTAAAAACCATCAATAGCGCACTCAAAGAAACCGGCATTCCAGGTAATTGCCTGGAAATAGAAATCACTGAAAATGCCATCATGGATGACATGGACAGTGTTGTTCAGAAACTGAAAAAGCTTGCGTGCAATGGTGTCACCATCGCCATTGATGACTTTGGTACCGGTTACTCTTCGCTAACCTATCTGCACAAATTACCGATTCACACGCTGAAGATAGACCGTGCTTTCCTTCAGGATAGTAACTTTACCAATACCGACCATACCATCGTAAACACAATAGTTGCCATGGCCAAAGGTTTACACCTGAATGTCATCGCCGAAGGTGTTGAAACGCAAAAACAGCTTGATTACCTGCGTGAACTCGATTGTAACCAGGCGCAGGGGTTTTTATTCGGCAAACCGTTTACATCCGATATCATCTCTCAACTCCTGATTCAGGAACCGTTTGCAGCACCAGGTTCGAAAAAATCAAAATCAGGTCAGCAGGATCGTCGGCATTAAGTGACACCAGGCAGCCAGCACAAAAACAAGGTCAAAAACTTTTCACCACAGAGACACAGAGAACACAGAGAAAGCTCGTTATTGTTAACTGCGCCTACGGCGCATTAACAATATAAAACTCTGTGCCCTCTGTGCCTCTGTGGTAAATGCTTTTAGTTTTTTTTAAGAAACACCTAATACTCTCGCATCAATAACGACTTGCCCGTCATTGATGGCGGTTGTTGCAAGCCCATTAGCTGTAAAAGTGTTGGCGCTATTGAACTAAGAGATCCGCCTGGTCTCAGATGCCAGTTGGTCTCGTCAATCACCAGACATGGCACAGGATAAAGTGTGTGTTGTGTGTGCGGCTCCTGTGTTACCGGATCGACCATCTCGTCACAGTTACCGTGGTCCGCGGTCAATACGACTGAATACTCGGCCTTAATCGCCGCATCCAGTACACGGCCGACTTCCGCATCCAGTGTTTCAACTGCCTTGATGACAGCGTCACGCACAGCGGTGTGCCCCACCATGTCGCCGTTAGCAAAATTAACCATGATGAAACTGTGCTCGCCTTTCTCCAGCGCTTCTATTACTTTGTCGGCGACTTCGTGCGCACTCATTTCAGGTTTGAGGTCATAGGTAGCAACGTCGGGTGAATGCACCATTACGTGATCTTCCCCGGCAAATGGTTTTTTCTTGCCGCCGTTAAAGAAATAGGTCACGTGCGCGTATTTTTCTGTTTCCGCACAATGCATCTGTTTATAACCCGCACGGCTGACCACCGAAGCCACGGTGTATTGCGGACGTTCCGGCGCATAACCAATCGGTAACAAAAACTCGGGGTCGTATTCGGTAAGGCAGGTAACAGTCGCGCCTTCATAACTTCCGGTGTCGAATTCATCAAAATCTGACTGACTCAATGCAGCCGCCAGTTGGCGCGGTCTGTCGTTACGGAAATTAAAGAAAATCACGCTGTCATTCGACTCGATACGATCACAACCCTCCAGCACCGTGGGTTTTATGAACTCATCAGTTTCATCGTGAGCATAGCCTGACTCGATGGCATAACGTGCATTTTCAGCAGTAATGCCCTCGCCCTGTACCATGGCTTTCCAGGCTAGCCCGGTTCTGTCCCAACGATTATCGCGATCCATGGCATAATAACGCCCGCAAAGTGTCGCAATACAACCACCCGCATCCGCTAACGCACCTTCAATCTGGTTAAGATAAACCAGCGCAGACATTTGCGCAGTATCACGACCGTCAGTAATCATGTGAATAACCGGCCTGACCTTGTGATTCGTACATAATCGGATCAAGGCCAGTAAATGGTTAACATGGCTATGGACACCACCATCAGAAACCAGTCCCACCAGGTGAACAGGTCGCTCACGAGAAATAGCATCTTCAATCGCGGCTATCAGGGCGGCATTGTGAAAAAACTCGCCGCTTTCTATTTCATCATTAATGCGCACCAGATCCTGGCGCATCACGGCACCACAACCAATGGTCATGTGACCCACTTCAGAATTGCCCATTTGCCCGTCTGGCAGGCCAACAGCTTCACCGCAGGCATCCAGTGTGGTGTGAGGGTTTTTTGAAAAATATTCGTCGAGTCGTGGCGTGTTAGCTTCCTGCACTGCATTATTGAGTCGGCTGGGATTAACGCCAACACCGTCGAGAATTATCAGAAGGGATGGCCGCCGGGGTACTATTCTCTTGTCAGGCACTATGCTTTTTCCCGCATTCTTATGTCATGTTTCATCTGGTGCGCGATTTTACACTATACGGGCGCGCACATGTAGGTGGCTGTGGCTGATATTTCTAATTTGCCACCGAAGCATAGAGACATAGAAAAAATGAAAAGCCTTTGCCGCGAAACACGCAAAGGGCGCGAAAAGAGCAAAATCGATAGCCCGCTGACAAGCACAGATAAAAACCAGGCAACACCATGCTATACCAACGTGCTTTTAGCCTGTATAACGACAAACAATACTAGCTTGTGTTTTTCTTCGCGCCCTTTGCGTCCTTCGCGGCAAAAAAAATAGATTTTCTCTGTGTACTCTGTGTCTCTATGGCAAAAAGTTATTCAGGCTTTTTATTATTTTCTGCCTCTTCCCGCTCCATCTCATCAAAAGCCTTTTCCATATCGTCATCGCTCTCAAGTTCAGGCTCTTCTTCCAGAATGTCATACTCGCTATCACTACTCTCGGCGATTTTCTCCTTGAGAAAAATGCGCGACATAATCAGGCCAACCTCAAATAACAGCCACATAGGCACAGCCAGTAAGGACTGGGAAATCACATCAGGCGGTGTCAGCAGCATACCGAAAACAAAAGCACCGATAATAATGTACGGACGTTTTTCAGCCAGCTTATCGGGCGTCGTTGCACCTGCCGCAATCAATAAAAACGTTGCCACTGGTACCTCAAACGCCAGCCCAAAAGCAAAAAAGATAGCAATAATAAAATCCAGGTACTGGCCGATATCCGTCATCACCGCGACACCTGCCGGTGCGATTCCTAAAAAGAAACCAAACAGAATCGGGAAAATTACAAAATAAGCGAATGCCACACCACAATAAAACAACAAAACACTGGAAACCAGTAAAGGCACCGCCATGCTTTTTTCATGCCTATACAAACCCGGCGCAATAAATCCCCACACCTGGTGCAAGGTGTAAGGAATAGTGATGAGAACAGACAATAATAAAACCAGTTTGAAGGGCACTAAAAAGGGCGAGGTCACCCCGATAGCAATCATTGACGTGCCTTCCGGCATTAAGGCTAATAGCGGGTCTGCAACATAAGTGAAAATTTCTTCAGAAAAAGCGAACAGGGCAATAAACACCAGCAGTATCGCTAACACGATACGCATCAAACGATCGCGCAACTCGATCAGATGATCCATCAGGCTTTGTTCGGGGGAATTTTCCTGTTCGTCTTGCATTATTTAGCGTATAGGTCTTTGGCTAACTGTTAAGCATAATAATTTCGGCATAAAAAGCTTTTACCACAGAGGACACAGGGGTACACGGGGATTTATTATTAGTTATTTGCGCGAAGCGCAAACAACTAATATACGTTTTTCTCTGTGCACCTCTGTGTCCTCTGTGGTAAAAAATCAGTCAATAAACAATCTAACCCTTGTCTTTTTCTTCTTCAGATTCAGGTTTCTCATCTTCAATATCATAGATGGAATCTTCCGAAGTTTGATCCTCAGGGTCTATTGAATGTTTTTCATTCATTTGCGATTGCAATTCGTTGAGCTGGATTTCCTGATTATGGATAATGCGCTTGAATTCTGTAACGTCGAATTCACTTTCGACATCACTTTTCACGCCTTCTATGTAGCGACGTGCTTTGCCCACCCATAAACCGGCGGTACGCGCAGCGCCTGGCAAACGCTCGGGACCGATAACCACCAGCGCCAATATCAGGATGAGAAGAATTTCCCAAAAGCCAACGTCAAACATGAATTCAGTGAATGATCTTCGTTGAAAGGTTAAACGTTATCTTTATCTTTGGTTTTGACTTCACCGTCGATAACATTACCTTCATTTTCCTCGATGGTTTTTTTCATGTCATCCGGATTTTCTTTCATTGCGGATTTAAAGCCTTTCACTGCACCACCAACATCCTTGCCCATGTTCCTGAGTTTTTTGGTACCAAAAATCAAAATAACGATGCCCAGTACAATTAACAATTGCCAAATACTAATACCCATTTTTTATCTCCTCATTCACGCCTAATAATGATGTTTCAGCGCGAAGCTTTTTCGTCAAGGCCCGACACTCCAAAGCGTCGGGCTAATTCTTGCAAGACATCATCCGGACCCAAACCTTCGTGCGCTAACAGCACCAGGGTGTGAAACCAGAGATCTGCAGTTTCGTAAACCAGTTTCTCTTTTTCGCCATCCTTTGCCGCCATCACAGTTTCCGTGGCTTCTTCAGCCACTTTTTTCAAAATGGCATCCAGTCCCTTGTCATACAGGCTGGCGACATAAGATGAATCTGCTGCCGCGCCTTTTCTTTGTTCCAGCACTTCAGCCAGTTGCTGCAGGACATTTTCACTCATTTAATAAATCTCGCCCGTATCTCACCGATAAATTTCAGAGGGGTCTTTAATGACGGCTTCAACCTCGATCCACTCATCATCCTGCAATTGTCGATAAAAGCAGCTTTCACGACCAGTATGGCAGGCAATACCGCCTTTTTGTTCAACTTTTAGCAAAATAACGTCCTCGTCACAATCAAAGCGTAATTCTACCACTGTCTGCGTGTGGCCTGATTCTTCGCCCTTGTGCCACAATTTTTGCCGCGAACGTGACCAGTAAACGACTTCGCCTTTTTCAGCGGTCAGTTGCAAGGACTCACGATTCATCCACGCCAGCATCAGCACTTTACCGCTTTTTGCATCCTGCGTTATGGCTGGTACCAAACCATCATCATTGAATCTAATATCATCCAGCCACATTATCCAGGGTTCCGTAATTGAATTGATAATTTATATAACATCATAAATTTAATATCCTGTAGCAGTGGTCAACAATGCGTTACAGGAACAAGCACTCCGGCGCAAATGGATGAAGCGAGGCTTTAGGCCTGACTAACTCACTGTAGGCCGGGATAAGGCTATGCCTGCAACGTTTCACTTATGCAGGCCTACATTATATTCGCAGCATGCTACGCAGAATAATACTCCAATAAATCATAAGCGCACCTCAATGCCACGCTCAGCCATTTTTTGTTTAGCCTCTCCCACGGTATATTCGCCAAAGTGAAAAATACTGGCGGCTAACACTGCGTCCGCTTTACCTTCGAGCACGCCTTCAGCCAGATGGTCAAGATTACCCACGCCACCTGAAGCAATAACCGGGACTGTCACCGCGCCGGCGATGGCGCTGGTTAATTCGATATCAAAACCTATCTTGGTGCCATCACGATCCATGCTGGTCAGCAAAATTTCACCGGCACCGTAATCCACCATTTTTTTAGCCCACTCAACCGCATCCAGACCGGTAGGTTTACGTCCACCGTGGGTGAATATTTCCCAGCGATTGGCTTCACCTTCAGTGCTGACCTTCTTGGCATCTATCGCAACCACAATACATTGCGAGCCTACCCGATCCGATGCCTCTTTAACAAAATCCGGATTGAATACCGCGGCGGTATTAATCGCAACCTTGTCAGCACCGGCATTTAACATGCGACGCACATCATCAACGGTACGGATACCACCACCAACAGTTAGTGGAATGAAAACTTCTTCGGCGACACGTTCAACCACATGCACAATGGTTTCACGATCATCGGAACTGGCGGTAATGTCGAGGAAGGTAATCTCATCCGCACCTTCTTTATCGTAACGCCGGGCCACTTCTACCGGATCACCGGCATCGCGAATATCGACAAACTGCACACCTTTAACCACGCGGCCGTTATCGACATCAAGACAGGGAATAATTCGCTTGGCGAGAGACATAATTGATTACTGCTGTTGATCTAACCATGCCTGACATTCAGCAAGATCTATGGTGCCTTCGTAGATAGCGCGACCCGTAATGGCGCCCATGATACCTTCGTCTTCCACTTTGCTGAGCGCCTTGATATCGTCCATGCTGGTAATGCCGCCCGAAGCAATCACCGGTATACGAACTGCCTGAGCAAGTTTAACGGTGGCTTCAATGTTCACTCCCTGCATCATGCCGTCGCGTGAAATATCGGTATATACAATTGCTTCAACACCGTCTTCCTCGAAACGCTGCGCCATATCGATCACATCATGTTTGGATAACTTCGACCAGCCATCGACAGCCACTTTGCCGTCTTTTGCATCAAGACCGACAATAACGTGGGTCGGGAATTCGGCACAAACCTCACCAATAAAATGCGGGTCGGTGACCGCCTTGGTGCCAATGATGACATAACGCACTCCGGCATCCAGGTAAGCAACAATGGTTTCATCATCGCGAATGCCACCACCCACCTGGATATCAATATCCGGATAAGCACTGGCGATGTCATGAATAACACCGGCATTTTTGGGTTTGCCGGCAAAAGCACCGTCAAGATCAACAATGTGCAAACGTTTTGTTCCGGCTTCCACCCATCGTCCTGCCATCGCAACCGGGTCATCGGAAAACACGGTATAGTCTTCCATTTCCCCCTGGCGCAAGCGAACACATTGACCGTCTTTTAAATCAATCGCGGGAATCAATAACATTGACAAAAATCTCCCTGGTTCACCTAATCAAGACCGCCATTCCAGCGGGTAAAGTTCTCAAGTAACTGTAGACCATCGGCTGCACTTTTTTCCGGGTGAAA
>QIHT01000144.1 GCA_003229115.1 Gammaproteobacteria bacterium
GTGGCTCTGCGTCGGCAGATTCCGTGACAGCAGCGTTTACAGTAGGCCAGAAATCATCGGGTGATGTGGTTGCGATCATGAACGCATGGGTTCGAGAAGCCCATGAGGCTGCGACTGTGAACGCCGGTTATATGACGCTGGTGAACGTTAGTTCCGAAGAAGTGACCTTAACCAAAGTTGAGAGTGATGCATACAAGAGCATCGAAGTGCATGAAATGAAAAGAGTTGACGGTTTGATGGAGATGAGTGAAGTCACCAATCTCAGTATTCCGCCACAAGGTCAAATCCAGTTTGCGCCTGGCGGAAAACATTTGATGATGATGGGGCCAAAACAGCACTTGTCAAAAGGTGAACAGGTCAACATGACATTGACCTTTAAATCAGGCAAAAAACAAACAGTCACCATTAATGTAGCGGCAAGATAAATATCATGGCTTGCAGACAATTATCATTTTTTCTTTTTATTTCACTTCTTATGTATGGTGTGTTCACCAGCAGTGTTCACGCGCAAGAGGTGGCTTCCAGGACGCTGCAGGCGGAGGTGATTTTTGAGACAAACAAGGGTTCCTTTACCTTAAAACTTGATCCTGCAAAAGCGCCTAAAACAGTAGCCAATTTCCTCGCTTATGTTGACGAGGGTTTTTATGATGATACTATTTTTCACCGTGTTATCCCCGACTTTGTAATCCAGGGAGGTGGATTCAAGTCTGGAATGAATTACAAAAATCCTCGCTCACCAGTTAAAAATGAATCAGCCAATCGCCTGAAGAATATAAGAGGGACGATTTCTATGGCGCGGAAAACCCACCCGGACACAGCGACATCGCAGTTTTATATTAATTTAAAGCACAACAGAAGCCTTGATTATCAGAGTGATCTCCAGCCCGGTTATACGGTATTCGGAAATATCAGTCAGGGCATGGATGTTATTGATAAAATTGCCGTGGTGTCTACTGCAACAGTCGATCGCTTTAGAGATGTGCCAAAAGATGACGTGATTTTAATATCAGTCAAGCGAAAAGACTCAGCAGTTTCTGAAAAAAGCAATACAAACGTTGGTATGTCAGGGTTGAAAAAAAGGGTTTATGTTGAAGGTGAACACTACGTCGTTCTGGACAAGCCGATAGCTACTCGGGATAGTGGCAAGGTCGAAGTGGTGGAGATGTTTTCATATGGCTGCCCTCACTGCTATGAGTTTGAACCATTAGTTAAGGGCTGGAGTAAACAACAGGACAGTGATGTTGACTTCTGGTATTTTCCAGCGGTGTGGAACAAACCAATGAACTTATACGCGCGTGCTTTTTATACGGCTCAGGAACTGAAGGTGTTAGATAAAACTCACATGCCTCTGTTTAGAGCTATTGTTATTGAGAATAAAAGTATACGAGACGAAATTGATTTGGCGAACTTTTTCGAAGATTATGGTGTAAATAAGCAACTGTTCAGAAAAACTTTTAATTCATCAAAAGTAAACCAGCTTGCTGGCGAAGCTGAGGAGCGTGTACGTAACTACAAACCTGTTGGAGTCCCTGAAATTGTTATCAACGGTAAATATCGTATTGATCGCATGCACGCTGGCGGGATAAAAGAGATGTTAGCGGTAGCAGATTTCCTGATTAATAAAGAACGCTCTCTGTTAAACAAGTAAACCTGTAGCTAACGTCGCTTCTGAGTGTGCGCAATTACGGTATTAGCTTAACGGTGACATCTGCCAATATAAGCAATATTGATCCCTTCAGCAGGATCATAACAGAAGATAAAAATGCCGGTGGCGGGTTTGGAAAATTCGAGTTCAGACTAGCAGGCCCTGGAGCTAGAACAGAAACACTGCTGTTTAGTATTACAGGCATAGCTGGTGATACAATATCATCCTAAAGTCTAAATAGTAAAAACCAAAAACAGGTAAAATAAAAACGGCCCGTCAGGGCAGTTTGTATTGTCTATGTATTAACGGACGCCGATTAAAAAGAGGTTCTCGACCTGGGTTTTAGCAGGAAGTGATCGGATTAGTTATCATCTTCCTCCATCTCTTTAATACGAAGTTCCAGTTCTTCATTCACTTCATGGAGCATGGCTACAATTTCATGTTTCCGACCTTTGTCGGCTATAGGTCGAGCAGGTCTGGTCGGAGCGGCTTTGGCTTTTAGCAAATGTTGTCTGGCTGCATTATATTCATCCTGATTCATTAAAAAATCTGCATAAAAGTAATTAGCATCAATGCCATTGGGATTTATTTTTACGGCTTTTTCCAGCATGTCTTTGGCTTTGTCATCATCACCAAAACCTATAGGCCAGCCAGGTACTTTAAAATAGAGGGTTCCCAGACTGGTATATGCGGAACCATCCAGCGCTGTATCGTTAATCTTTATGGCTTTTTCAAGTGATGTTCTGGCCGCATTGGCATAACTCATTGCATCGAAAGGCCCTGCTTTTCCGGCGTAAGTTGACTGAATAATGCCTAGCCATATCCAGCTTTCGGCGGCATCGGGATAGTGTCGGGTGACGGCTTCTGCCTGCTTGATAAGTTCCTCAAAGGATTCTATTTGAGCATCGTCCTTGAGTTCATAGTTGGCTTTGGCCCAGTCATTCTGCAAGGCCAGCACATCCGCTGATATGCCAGCATAGGTGGTAGCAGAAAACAAAAACAGGCTTATTAATGTAATGATTTGTTTTTTAATCATGATTATTTCTCCGGTTGATTTATTGTGCGAAACGACGAATGACAGGCAATTGTTTTCTCAACGCATTGTCAACGAGTTTAGGGAAAAGGCTGTTGATTCTGACAAACAATTTCTCAGGCCAACCGATGTAACAAACACTTTTTTGACTTTTAAGTGCCGCGATTAATTCTTTGGCAACTTTTTCAGGTGGATCCATTGCGTTTTTTAATTCCTTATTCATCTGCGTAATAGAGTCTGTATTCATTTTTGTAGCAGCAGCTCTGGGGGCGACATACAGCACATTTACAGTACTATCGCTAAGTTCTCGGCGTAATGTTTCTGTAAACCCCCTTAATGCAAACTTGCTGGTGCAATAAGCACTAAAACCCGGGTAGCCTATACTGCCAAAGGTGGAACCAACATTAACAATAGAAGTACGTGTTGTTTGTTTTCTCAGTAATGGTAATAATGACTGTGTAATAAGAATTGGCATGGTCACATTGATTTTCAACAGAAGTTCTAAACGTTTACTATCCAGTTGTTCAACGAAAGAAAAATCCATTGCGCCTGCGCTATTAATAAGAATATCTATGCCCTGTGGTACTTCGGAACAATGTGTATGCAGAGAGGATCGACCCGATTCACTGCTGATATCCAGCGCAAGTGAAACATGTTCACCCATTAGTTGTGCAGTTAACGCGTCCAGTGCTGCTTCATTCTGGTCAACTAAAACCAGTCGCGCACCTTGCTGATCCAGCTGTTTGGTGATTTCTGTTCCAATGCCACCGGCTGCACCAGTTAATACAATTGTTTTATTAAATATATTCATAAGATATGCTCCTTATGCTGCTTGTTGTTGATCGGTAAAGCCTATACCGCGGAAAATATTTCCATACAGATGGTAAAAGACTTTTGTGTTATGAATAATGCATTCCTGTTGATCTTCATCGGTTATTTTGTCCATGAGTGTCTCAAAAAACTTTACATGTTGCTGGTCTAATGCTCCATGCGAACGTAAATAGGTGAAGGCGCTATTAGGTAATAACAGTGCGGCCTGAATGCCATCCGCTGCTTTATCTGCGGTGGCGATACTGGTGCCTTCCAGCACATGAACCATGCCGAAAAAACCTATGGGATTAACCCGGTTAATTACGTCGTATGCATAGGCAACCATCAGTTCAGTCGCTAAAGCAGGCTGACTGTGGCGTATTGATTCTTTATTGATACCGCAGGCTCCAATATCATTCAATATCCACTCTTCATGGCCCAGTTCTTCTTCGATATATTCAACCACAGCTGTTCTCAACCATTCCATCGAAGCCGGAATGCGTGAACCAACTGCCATAAGCAATGGCACGGTATGTTTAACGTGATGATAGGCCTGGGTGAGGAAGTCGATATAATCCCCAAGTGTCACATCGCCCGTAACAGCGTTATTAATCATGGGTGCGGTATATAAATCCTTACGGTTATTTTCTGTGCGTTCTTTTAAGGTTTGAAAAAAGCTCATGCGTATTTCTCCATAGTGTTATACATTTGTTTAATTTCTGCTTGATAGTGCCTGCTGATATGAGAACGACGAGGCCGTCCATTATCAGTTAACAGGCCATTATCGGGGGTTAATGGTTTTTCAAGACGTAACCATGTGCGGATACGTGCATAATCCGGCAAACGCCGGTTTGTTTTATCGACCCATGCTTGAATATTGGAATCGTCGATGTCTGCTTTTCCGGAAAATATAATTGCGCAACAAAATGGTTTGGCATCGCCGAAAACAACACACTGTTGAATCATGGGGTGGCTTGATAATTCGCTTTCAACCCATTCAGGATTAATGTTTCTGCCGTAACTGGAAACGAGAACATTTTTCTTGCGACCATCAATAAAAAGATAACCATCTTCATCAAGGTAGCCGAGGTCACCAGTATCAATACTCGGCTGGTACCAGCTTTCAGGTTCATTCAGATAACCCAGAAAAGCCTGCCCTTTAACATGTATTTCATTATTTCTGATTTCAACCTTATGGTGGGGTAGTGGTTTGCCAACGGAACCCGGTTTGTCATTGTTGGCTGTGTTAAGGCTTACTACGGACCCGCATTCTGATAAACCATAACCTTCGTAAACCGGGAGCCGGCAGCGGCGTGCGCGTTCAATCAGATGAACTGCTACTTTGCCGCCACCTACTGCAATGGTTTCAATGGAAGCTGGCGGTTTCCATCCTGATTCAACCGCATTGACAAGACCTAATAACAACTGCGGTAGCAGGATTAAAGTGTTGGGTTGCGAACGTTCTATAGTGTGCAGTAACCGGTCAATTCTAAAACTCGCACTACCGTTGAAACCTGGTTCACTTAATGAAGGCGTGATAATTGTGCCGCCAACAAGCATTGATGCGTACACGCCAACAATATTTTCCAGTAGGGTACTCAGAGGTAAAATGCACAAATGACGAATTTTTTCTTTGTTGACTATATCGGCAATCGAGTGTGCAACACCCCATTGTTGTTCAGAGGTTAAACACACGCCTTTAGGTGTGCCTGTTGACCCGGAAGTAAAGGTGATTTTTTCAGTTTCTTCAGGTTTTTCAGACGGGATATTTTGTTTTATCGAATAAACATGGAGATTATTGATCGTTATTGCTTTATCTTTAATCGCAGTGCTGAGTCGTAAAACACGAGTTACCTGATCAGTAACGATAATATCCACATTGGCGGCATCTATTGAGTGTTGAATTTGCTCCTGTGAAAAAAATAAAGGTAAAGGAATACAGCAAATGCCCATGATTTGGCAGGCAAGGTCAACAAAAATCCAGTCCGCCTGGTTGTCTGCAAAAATAGCCACAGTTTTTGCCTTGCTTGCGGATAAAGCATCAACGGTCCTCAGTATTTTTCTGCCAGCCTGTTTTCGGCTAATCGGAACTCCACTGGATTCAATGAAAGTGGATTCCGGTGAACTCGATAATAATGAGAGAATGTCAGGCATCAGAGGTAATTACGATTCAGGTAGTTTGATAGTGTGCGTATAACTTCATCGTAGTGTTTAACGACGTAGCGCATCATTCTGCTTTTATTTAAAAGTTCAAATGCCTGACTAAGGTCTCCGACCAGCACCTGCGGATTTGATGAGTAGTACTCACCCCATTGTTCCTGTTCGTCAGGCTGATTTAATCGAGCCTGATCGGCCTCGCACAATGTGATGGTTTTGAAATTTAAGCGACGAAGGATTTTTGAAACATGCCCGGTTGCAGTGAATGTCATCCACTTGATGTCGGTTTTTACTAATGTGGCAGCAATCAGAATAAGCATAAGGTGACTGGCACCTCGTTGAGTTGCCACCAGGTTGCCTATTTCAATAATCTCATTTCGATGGACGGGTTTTTTCGCTGCTTGCTCAATGTTTTTTTCGATAGAATTGTCGAGGTATTGCTCCAGAAATAACGGTGACTGGGAAGCGAGCCGCATACCCACCGCGGAACTGAAATTCGTTCGGCATTGCATGGTCATCAACATGGGTAAAAATGAGCATATTTGTGCATCATATTCGCGGTTAAAATGCTGTGCTATATAAGCCTCAACCTCAGGCCGGGATGCCGAGTATTCATCATGCAATTCAAATCTGGGATTGGGTAACAGCAATTTCTTGAGCAATACACCTGCATTAACATTGCTTATTTCCGCTGTCATCTGTGCCGCAATCATCTTTTATTCCTCACCATAAATTTTGTATAGCAAGATAATAGAAAACGAGTATTAACGCTTTCTTAAAAAATGATTAAGGTTTCCTTAACTCATTGAAATAAATAATTAATTCTAACGGAACTAATAATAAAATCTGCAATAAAGAATGAGAATTGCCATTAACTAGAATGGCACAGAGACTTCTGTGCCATATTTTTTGTCCAATATATAACAAAACTACGCGTCTACGGGAGGCTGGTCATGACTAACAAAATAAAATGGGTGTCCTACTACTGTCTCTTGCATTTTTTACTTCAGGTTGCGTTACTTTCATCGACCCCGGAGACGCGGGGCTGAAGTGGCGTCCAGTAACAACCGGGCTGGGTGAGAAAACGCTGGATGAAGGATTCTATTTTTATATGCCCTGGAACAGTGTTCTGGTGTATTCGATACAGTGGTGCAGTTATACAGAAAAAATCCAGGTGCTGACTGAGGATGATCTGCACATTCAAGTTGATGTTTCAGTGGTGGTAATGCCAATAGCCAGTGAACTCTACGGTTTACAGATGGAAATCGGAAATAATTATTACCTCAATATTATCAAACCAGAGTTTCAGACAGTGGTCAGAAGCGAGATGGCAAATTACATCATGGTGGAAATCCCCGAGAAGAGCGCCATGATTGAGGACGTTATTCTTAAGAAGCTAAAAAATCGGATAAAAGGTAAACATCTGCAACTGGATACGGTAACTATCGATCACATTCAGTTTACCCCGCGCATGTTAAGTGCGATTGAGGCTAAACTGACTAAGGAGCAGGAGCAAATTCAGAAAGAATTTGAATTACAGATCGAAGAAAAAGATGCTGACATTGCCAGGGCCAGGGCCAGAGCCAGAGCCAGAGCCAGAGCCAGAGCCAGAGCCAGAGCCAGAGCCAGAGCCAGAGCCAGAGCCAGAGCCAGAGCCAGGGGGCAAGCTGATGCGAGCATAATTCGAGCCAGGGGGCCAGGCCGAAGCGCAAAAGCTGATTGACAAAACGCTAGCTAAATGATTTCTGCAATACAAGGCGTTTGATAGCACTAACACCAAGTTTATCTATGTACCAACAGGTCGGGACGGGTTGCCGATAATAGTCAGTCCAGAAGCTAAATAACCTGTATTTTGGTGATTGATATAAAGAGCGGAGCTTGAGCCATGTTTATGACCAGTTCAATCTATATAAACAAGATTGAACTGACTGTCGAAGTGTTCCCCTGCAGAGTCGAAGCAATAGACACTTAGACTACGCAATTTTTTTTACCACTTCATGAGCTAATTCTGCAGGATTTATGTTTTGAACCACCAAAAGCATTAACAATAAATTGACCACGTTCACAGTTATGATCTGGCGTCTTTGCCGCGACGGTTAAAAAAGTTGAAATAGTCAGGCTCGACTCACGGCTGTCCCACATAATTAACTCTGATGTGCATTAACCCTGTTATTCCAGTCACCACAGGATATCAGGCACTCTATAGACATGAGATTCCACAACAGAGAACATTCGAAAATCTTGAAAAAAACACTGAACCCGTAGGTCGGGTTACGTTTTATCAACCCGACAGAGTGTAGGATAATTGTCGTTTTGGAAAACGTAACCCGACCTACGTAGCTCCCATTTTCATGTGAATAGCACGTATATGGGACAGTAGTGGACTCGACTCTATTTATCCTGCCGGTACAGCAAAAATCAGCACGAAACCAAGGATAAGCCCGATAAAAATAAAACGAACACGTTCGCGATGGTTTCTACAAACCGAGAAGGCGACCATGCATTGTAAAAGATAATAAAATGCGAAGGCGCGCGATGCCAGTGCAATAATTTCAAAAGTCGAACCTGACCATGCTAGCACCATTGCGGTTACACCAACTAGCAGATAACCCAAACGAGTACTGATACGTTGCTGACTTGCTTCCTGCATATTGGCAGCTGCCGCCACAGTATCAGCTACTGCTGCAGAGAACTGTGACAGGCTGGCGGCCACGATTAGCGGTAGAGGCAAAAATAATGCAGCCGTTGCAGCGAGTGTAATCAGGCTGTTGTCAGTATAATTTCCGTTCAACACTGGCACGATGGGTTGTGCCAATGCAACAAACAACACGTAAACACTGAGTGAAAAATATTGCGACCAGCGAGAAGCGCGAATACGGGTCTGCGAGTCGAAATGTTCGCCTAGATAACGCGTCGTTTCAAAACCCTGCACAACGATTAATGTGCCAGCCACGATAGTTGCAATCTCCCATGCAGTCCGGTCAGGCATTTCAGCTAAAGTAAAATGTTGTTGTGCCATGAACTGGTTAGCATCGTAGACACCGAACATGATAAGCAAAAGCACAAGTATCAATATAGTCACATACAGCGCCCATCGCTCCAGGTTTTCCAGTGGTTTCAAACCACCAAACAATCCGATCATCGTGATAGCGCCAATGATTACAGTGGTCAACATGCTTTTGTTGAACTCGGTATCTAATTCGAAACTGGTAAGAACAAAAGTAGAAAGAATGTGAATATAAAGACAGACCGAAACCACATAGGCAGCAACTAACGCAACATTTGAAAGCCGTTCAGCGATAACCGTAAATGATTGACCACCTTTTGCGATTGTGGGCTCGGCGCAGCATATATTATGCCGCACGATGTAGCCGACCTGAAAGGCAACAAATGCAACGACTATCATTGCGAGTACTGCATAAGGGCCAACCGCACTGGCCAGAATAGGTACAACTACAAGAAAGCCGCTGCCAAATATTGATGCCAGCGGTGTGCTCATGGCAGGAATAATATTATTCTGAGTGTTTAAATGACTATCAGGCGGCACACATGAAGAGTGGTTTTGAGATGGCGACATAAACTTTTAGCCCTTACGACTTTTCTCCCGCCACTGTAGCACCAGGCCATAAATTACTGGCAGCACCAACAGGCAGAGAATAGTCACAGTCAGCATACCGCCAACCATGGGTGCAGCAATACGTTGCATAACCGATGAACCGGTACCACTACTCCACATAATTGGCAGCAAGCCAGCAACGATCGCGGTTGCTGTCATAATGATGGGACGTACTCGTTCTGATGTGCCGTGATAGACCGCTGCCATGATTTCGTTAGCGTCGAGAGCACTGTCATCACCATGTTTGAGTTTTTTTGCCGCATGGCGTTTTTCGACTTCGTGATCAATGAAGGTCAGCACTAATACGCCAATTTCTGCTGCCACTCCGGCGAGTGCAATGAACCCGACTGCAACGGCCACTGACATATTGAAACCCATCCAGTACACCAGCCAGAAACCACCGATAAGACCAAAGGGTATAGATAACATCACCACCAGGGGTTCATACATATTGCGGAAATTAAAAAACAGTAGCATAAAAATAACCAGCAGTGTGATGGGGACTACAATACGCAAACGTTCTTCTGCGCGTGCCATATATTCATATTGTCCGGACCAGACCAGATTGTAACCGGCGGGAATAGTTACCTGGCTGGCAACGACTTCTTTAGCCGTTTTTACGTAACCACCGATGTCCGAGGTTGTAATGTCCACATAAATCCAGGCATTGAGGCGCGCATCTTCACTTTTAATTGAAGGTGGTCCGCGTGTCAGGTTCAGGTCAGCCACCAGTGACATGGGAATCTGCGCGCCTGTTGGGGTTGAGATCAATACCCGTTTTAACTGTTCCAGGTTATCGCGATAATGTCGTGGGTAACGCAGGTTGACCGGGTAGCGTTCCAGACCTTCTACCGTTTGAGTGATGTTCATGCCACCAATGGCGATTTGAATCACATCTTGCACATCACCCACGGTAAGACCGTAACGTGAGGCCTCTTCGCGGTTGATATCAAAGTCCAGGTAGTAGCCGCCGGCGGCTTTGTCACCAAAAGCGGACAGTGTTTCTGGCATGGTTTTCACTGCCTGTTCGATATCGCTGGCAATTTTTTCCAGTACATTAAGATCCGGACCGCTGACCTTGATACCAATAGGCGTTTTGATGCCGGTGGAGAGCATATCGATACGTGTCTTGATCGGCATGGTCCAGGCATTAGCGACACCAGGGAAATTAATCGCCTTATCCATTTCAGCCATTAACTGTTTGGTGGTTTTGTTCGGATCGGGCCATTCTTCTTTCGGTTTGATCTGGATAGTGGTTTCGAACATCGCCAGTGGCGCCGGATCAGTTGCGGTTTCGGCGCGCCCCACTTTACCAAAGACGTGATGCACTTCAGGAAAGCTTTTGAGTATCTTGTCCGTTTGCTGCAACAGTTCTTTGGCTTTGGTGATGGAGATACCCGGGTACATGGTCGGCATGTAGAGGATGTCGCCTTCATCCAGTGGTGGCATGAATTCACTACCGAGTTTCGATACCGGGTATAAACTTACCACCAGCAAAGCTAAAGCGATGGCCAGTGTTGTTTTACGCCAGCCCATTGCCAGCGATAATGACGGCTTATGCACAAAATGTAACGCCCGGTTAACTGGATTTTTTGCCTCGGGCATAATCTTGCCTCGAATGAAAAATCCCATCAAAACCGGTACCAGTGTAACCGCTAAAATTGCGGCTGCTGCCATGGAATAGGATTTAGTGAAAGCCAGTGGTGCGAACAGTCGACCTTCCTGCGCCTGTAGCGTAAATACCGGTAAAAATGAGACGGTAATAATCAGTAGTGAGAAAAACAATGCCGGACCAACTTCTCGTGAAGCCTCACCGATAGATTTCCAACGCTCAGATGTGGTTAAGTCTGCTCCTTTGTCGCGCGCAGAATGCTCAAGATGTTTGTGCGCATTTTCAATCATCACAATCGCGCCATCGACCATGGCACCGATAGCAATGGCAATACCGCCCAACGACATGATATTGGCATTGAGCCCTTGCCAGTACATGACAATGAAAGCCATGAGAATACCCATCGGTAAGGTCAGAATAGCTACCAGCGCAGAACGGGCGTGCAGTAAAAACAACATACAAATAAGGCTGACGACGATGGATTCTTCGATCAGTTTTTCTTTCAGGTTATCGACGGCTCGTTCGATAAGGTGACCACGGTCATACACCGGTATGATTTCTACACCCTCGGGTAAACCTGCTTTGAGTTCTTCCAGTTTGGCGCGAATTCCCTCGATGGTCGCCATCGCATTTTCACCAAAGCGCATGATGACCACGCCACCGGCGACTTCACCTTCACCATTGAGTTCAGCCGAACCGCGTCGTAATTCCGGGCCCAGTTGTACATTGGCGATATCCTGTATACGAATCGGTGTGCCATTTTTGTCCACGCCCACCGGAATAACTTTCAGATCTTCTATGGATTTGATATAACCCAGACCGCGCACCATATATTCGGTTTCGGCCATTTCAATCAGCCGGCCACCGACATCATTATTGGAACGTTGAATCGCCGTTTTCACTTTCGACAGGGGTATGTTGTAGTTAGCCAGTACATTGGGATCGACTTCGACCTGATACTGTTTGACGTAACCACCGATCGAGGCCACTTCCGAGACACCGGGCACCGTTTGCAGGGGATAGCGCAAATACCAGTCCTGAATACTGCGCAGTTGCGACAGATCATTGTTACCAGTACGGTCTACCAGCGCATACTCATACACCCAGCCGACACCGGTGGCATCTGGCCCGAGGCTGGGGTTGACACCTTTTGGTAAACGACCACTGACATAATTAAGATATTCCAGTACACGCGAGCGCGCCCAGTACATATCCGTATTGTCTTCAAAAATAATATAAACAAAAGAGAAACCGAAAAAGGAATAACCTCGTACCACTTTTGCATAGGGCACGGCGAGCATAGCTGTTGTTAAAGGGTAGGTGACCTGGTCTTCTATTACCTGTGGGGACTGCCCCGGGAACTCGGTGAACACAATGACCTGTACATCAGACAAATCCGGAATCGCATCCAGTGGTGTGTTTTTCAGGGCATAAAGTCCACCGACGAATATCATTAGTGAAAAAATCAACACCATGGATTTTTCTTTCAGAGACAGGTCGATGATTTTTTCGATCATAATGGTTACCTAATGAACATTCGGGTTACTCAGCGCTGGGGGTTTTTTCCGTAGCTCCGGTTTCTTTGGTGTTTGTTTCAGCTGCGCTTTTCCTTGCATCGGATTCCAGTACATCCATCATCTTTTGTGTTGCTTCGCGCAATTTCGATTCTGAGTCGATCAGGAACTGGCTGGAGACCACCACTTCTTCGCCTGCTTTCACACCGGAGAGAATCTGCGTCAAGCCATCGGAGCTCACGCCCAGGATGACTGTTCGAGGTTCAAATTTCCCAGCTCCACGCACCACAAATACCTGGTTATCGGTGCCGGAACGTACGATGGCTTCAGACGGTATGACGATGGCATCCACCTGTCGACTGGCCATCAGCGTAACATTGGCAAACATATCCGGCTTCAGGCGTAAATCACTGTTGTTAAATTCAAGCCGAACCCGGTTAGTGCGAGTCTTGCTCTCCAGGTAGGGATAGATATAGGTCACCTTGCCGGTGAAGACTTTGCCGGGAATAGCCGCAACCTTCATCTCGGCAGTGTCACCCATCTTGACCCAGGGTAGCTCGTTTTCATAGATGTCGACGTAGACCCAGATGTTGCTCAGGTCAGCCAGCATGTATAACTCGGTGGTAGGGGTGACGTACTGTCCTTCACGCGCACCGATCTTCATTACGATACCGTCGAACGGGGAATGAATGTGTAATGTTTTTTTGAGCTGGCGGGTTTTCTCAAGTTCACGAATCTGGTGCTCAGGCACATCCAGCAATTCCAGTCGTTGACGCGAGCTGCGTAGCAGTTCGTCTGCGCCGTCACGAATGTCTTTGAAGGTACTGTCTTCAAGGTGTTTACGATTGTTAAGGGCAAGCAGATATTCCTGCTGACTGGAGACTAATTGTGGCGAATACAGTCCCAGCAAAATAGTGTCTTTTGTCACAAACTCTCCCGTCTTGTCGACGAAAAGTTTTTCGATCCAGCCTTCGGTTTTAGGATGTAATCGCGACAGTCGTGTTTCATCGTAATCTACTCTACCCACCGCAATAATTTGATGAGACAGGTTGCGTTGTTCGGCACGTTTCGTGCGCACTCCGATATTCTGTACCGTTACTGGATCAATTTTTATTGTGCCAACCAGTTCCGAATCATCGCCACTGTTATCGGCATAAACCGGAATGTAGTCCATGCCCATCGAATCTTTTGCCGCTACCGGTGAGGTAATCGCCGGGTTCATCGCGTTACGATAAAATAATATTTTTTTCTCTTTGGGTTTTTCTTTTTCGGCATACACTGGAACAAAGTCCATGCCCATTGCATCCTTCGCCGGTGTCGGTGAAGTAATTGAGGGATCCATCGGGTTGCGATAGAACAGTATTTTTCGGTTATTGTCAGTTTTGCCAGCAATCTCTGTGTCAGCCGTGACACTGGTTTTTTGCAGGCCTGCTATCCAGTATCCACCGCCTAGCCCTAGTGCCAGGGTAATGGCGGCTACCAGTATGATGTTTTTGTTCATAAACCATCCTCTGCATAAATCGTTTTACTACCGACGACAGCTTCGAGCGCAGCCAGAGCCTGCTGGGCAGAACTATAGGACAGCCAGTATTGTGTCTCATAGTTATAAAGAGTAACTTGTGAGCGTACCAGATTGAGAAAATCCACCTTGTTTACCTGGTAACCGGCTAGCATGGAATCGACAGTTTGCCGTGCCTGGGGAATAATCCCGTTCTTGTATAATTCTGTTTGCTCACCAGCGCGTTTGTAATCTGCTATCGCCCGCGAAATTTCTTCCCGAACCTGTTCCAGTGTATCCTGTAACTTGTAATTTTGTTGCATCAGTTCGCTGCTGCGTTGGTCCACTGCCTTGTCCTGTTTGCTGTCTGTATAGATAGGTAAGCTCATGCTAAAGAGTAATGAAGCAACGTCTGGTCGGTCGATACCATTATTTTCGCCGCCGCGAAAACCATAGGCCGCGCCTATGTTGAAATCAGGATAGTAGTCTTTTTCAGCCAGGTCTACGCGGCTACGTGCAGCATGAATGTAACTGCGTTGTGCGGTCAATAAGGGGCGTTCTATCTCGGCCTGTTTGTGCAGGTCGTCTTCTTTAAGTAAAGAGGGAAGAGCGGAATCGGGAGTATTCGCTAACGTCAGTTGACGGGAAGTAGGCCAGTTTAACAGGGCATTGAGTCGTGCCTCTTCGTTACGACGCATGCCTGTAAGGCGAACTTCCTGATCCAGTAATCCGGATAATTCCAGTTGTGCCAACAGCACGTCCTGCTGCAAACCTTTGCCTACGGTATATTTGGTTTGGGCGATGACAACGAACTCGCGCAACAACGCCTGATTGCTGACAACAATCTCCAGTGCCTTGTCCAGATAGAACAATTGCCACCATGAACTCTTGACGCTACGCACCAGCCACAGACGGGTTTCATCAACTTCACTGTCTGCTGCCCTGGCTTCATGACCTGCGGCATCTTCACGCAAACCCAGTTTTCCCGGGAAAGGAAAAGTCTGACTAATGCCGACCTGCATTTGCGTCATGCTTTCCTGACCTGTACTGAATGTGTCTGTTGGCAAGTTGAGTGCGTTAAAGCTTAATTTTGGATCGGGCAGAGTGCCTACCTGTGAAGGAATGGCTGCCATGGCCTGGGCGCGTGATTGCATCGAAGCCAGACTCGGGTTATCGGCCAATGCTATTTCTACCGCAGCCGAGAAACTTAAAGCTGAGGTTTGGAGTTCTGTGTTGCCGGGTTGTTGCTGAGGATAATTAGCCGGAGATGCGATGGTCAGTAACGATGAACAAAGCAGGCCAGTAGTCAGGCCGATCATCGCGAATTTAAGGGAAAACGTCATAGCTCTCCTGGCTGGTATTTGGTTGGTGATGAGTATAGATTTTTCTACAATCGATTACCTAGTATCGACATTACCCAATAGTACAAGTTCACTATAAAAAAGGGAAATGAAAATCATTGCTATTTTCATGCGTTTTTGTCGTTATTGCACAGATATAGTAGTGCGAGTATGCTAATTATTGAACAGAATGTTGGAATTGCGATGACCATCGAAATGCATGTTTTAGGTATGTTGAAACATTCATTAAACTTACCAGTCTAATTTTCTACATGCTTAAAAATCAGATCACGGATGGATAGAAATCTGATTGTTCAAACGCAAACCGGAGAAATCAATTCCTTGAGGTGTGAACATGAATTTCAAAAAAATAACAGCTATCGTTCGTCAGGATTTACTTGAAAAAGTAGAACATGCGCTAAAGGAACTTGGTGTTCCTGGTGTCAGTGTTAGTCAAATAAAAGGTTATGGTGAGTATACAAATCTCTATGCCAAAGACGGTATGGTGGAGGGTGTGCGTGTCGAAGTATTTATTGATATTGAATGTGCAGACTCTGTCGTGCAAGCTATCATGCAAGCTGCTCATACCGGTCTGGAAGGGGATGGTATTGTTGCTATCACCTCGGTCGAACAGATATATCACATCAGAACAAAAGAATTGTGTGAAAAAGATCCCTGTTAAATACTTTTTTGAAAATAAATTTCAGTTGTAACCACGGTATCCTGAAACAACGATAGCTATAAATAAAAAGAAACAATAGAACAGCAGGAGACAGACCGCGTTTAATTAACCATTAAAAACGCAGTCTGCCCTGATCGTACTCATTTGCCTTAT
>QIHT01000020.1 GCA_003229115.1 Gammaproteobacteria bacterium
GTGAATGATTTACGTCTGCGATTTAAACTTGAAAGTAAAGGTTCCAAGAAAACAGACCTCATGCAAGGTCTGGATGAGATTCGTATGGCAGAAGATGAGGATTCTTCCTCTTCCTCCAGTATGATGTAATTGGCGAACGGACTTCGTGAGGTAATGAAATGAATCTTCAACCCTATCTAAAATTGATGTCCGAGCAATCGGCTTCGGATATGTATTTCACCACGGGTGCACCGGTGAGTGTGCGCATTGATGGTTCAATGCGTCCGGTAGGCAAGAGCATGCTGACGCCGGGAATGACCAAAAAGCTGGCTTATGATTTACTGACACCTGCCCAGATTAAGGATTTCGAGAAAAATCTCGAAATGAATATGGGTATGTCTTACACGGATCTTGGCCGTTTTCGGGTAAATATCTATATGCAGCGTGGCGAAGTGTCGATGGTGATTCGCTATATCAGAGCAGATATCCCGACGGTTGAAGAGCTGGGTTTACCTAAAATCTATAAGCAAATGATTAGCCAGAAAAAAGGTCTGGTACTCGTTGTTGGCGCTACCGGCATGGGTAAATCAACCTCGCTGGCCTCGATGATTGATCACCGTAATGCAAGTGATACCGGCCATATTCTTACTATTGAAGATCCCATTGAGTTTATGTTCCATCATAAGAAATCGATAGTGGGGCAACGGGAAATCGGTCTCGACACATTATCTTTTGATAATGCATTGCGTGAAGCGATGCGTGAAACGCCGGATCTTATTATGATTGGCGAAGCGCGTGATAGTGAAACCATGCAGTCGGCATTGCGATATGCGGACACCGGTCACCTGTGTTTGACGACTTTACACGCGACAAATGCTACCCAGACACTGGATCGAATCGTCAATTTCTTCCCGAATGAAGCACACAACCAGGTATTAATGGATCTATCACTCAATCTTAACGCTATTCTGGCGCAGCGACTGGTGCCTTCTGTTGATGGTACGCGCGTAGTTGCTGTGGAAGTAATGGTTAATACACCCTATATTTCACAACTGATTCGTGAAGCCAGCTTTAACGAGATTAAAGAAATTATGGAAAAAAATGCCGATGAAGGCATGATGACGTTTGATCAATCATTATATGAATTATTCAAAGCAAGAAAAATTGACCTGAAGACAGCGCTCGCTAATGCAGATTCAAGTAGTGATCTTGAATGGAAGATTAACTTTGGTGGTGGTGTGCAGTCACTTGCTTCAGACGATAAGCCACCAACTTTACAGTTTCAAAGTGGTTCTGCGGATGCTAAGGAATCTTGAGTTCTAAAATGAAGGTATTTTTTTGCCGCGAAGGACGCAAAGTACGCGAAAAAAACTTTTTTATTTAAAAAACCTTTGCGTTTTTTGCGGCTAAAGGTTTTGTCTGTGAGCAAAGTAATCTGAAACGTTATACCTGGACTTTGTTTTTACGAACTACTATGAACCAGCGTGCCGCCGATGATGGTGTGTTGCACTTTGCTCTGAAAGTTCCAGCCGATAAAAGGCGAGTTCCTGCCGTGGCTGAGTAGTTGGCTTTCATCCAGTTGCCAGTTTTCTTTTCTGTTGAATACGCATATATCTGCGCTAGAACCAATAGCCAGTGTTCCTGTTTTAATGCCGAGTATTGAAGCGGGTGTTGAGGTGATTGCCTTGATTGCTATCTCAAGATCAAGACTTTGTTGTTCGACTAGCTTCATCACTAATGGCAAAAGTGTTTCCAGTGAGCTAATGCCGGGTTGTGTCGCGGCAAAAGGTGCTTGTTTGGCATCCGCTTCATGGGGTTGATGATCTGAGCAGATTGCATCAATGATGCCATCGGCAACGCCTGCAAGTAGTGCTTGCTGATCGCGTTGCGTGCGCAAAGGAGGTAGTACGTGGCAGCTGCTATTGAAGCTGCTGATATCCAGTTCGGTTAAATGTAACTGGTGCGCTGCGACGTCAGCTGTAATATTCAGGCCATCTGATTTTGCGCGTCGAATCATTTCAACCCCGGAGGCGCTGGATAAACGTCCGAAGTGTGCTTTGACTTTAGTTTCTGCTACCAGCTCCAGCGCTCTTGCCAGTGCAGTGGTTTCGGCGGAAACCGGAATGCCTTTTAAACCTAAGCGGCTGGCAATGGTGCCTTCGTGGGCACAACCCCCATGACTAAGCCAGTGGTCATTGGGTTCGACGAACACGGTTAGACCGCAATTCGCTGCGTAGGCATAGGCCCTTTTTAGAACCAGGGTACTTTCAACCGGGTGTTTGGCGTTGCTGACGCCGACACATCCAGCTATTTGCAATGCCTGCATCTCACTCAGTAATTCGCCTTTGAGTTCGGCAGTTAACGCGCCCAACATCAGTACGTTACTGTGCGCAGCATTCATGGTTTTTTGATTGATAAGCTCCACTACCGCAGGCTCATCAATGACGGGATCTGTGTCGGGTGGACAGCACAAGCTAGTAATGCCTGCTGCAGCGGCGGCAATACATTCGCTATTGATGGTGGCTTTGTATTCGAGACCGGGTTCGCGTAAACGCGCGCATAGATCGACCAGCCCAGGACTGACCGTCAGGCCACTGGCATCAATCGTCTGATCGGCCTTAAAATTCGCAGGCGCTTTCCTGATCGAAGCAATCTGACCATCAGTGATGTAGATATCACCTTTGCTGTTCAGATCGTTGCCTGGGTCCAGAAGATAACCGCCTTTTATTAGTAAGCTACTCAATGGTTTCACCATTGGTTTCGGGTTCTCTGCCTAATACCATGGACATCACTGCCATGCGTACCGAGATACCGTAAGTGACCTGATCCAGTATCACTGATTGCTTGCCGTCAGCCACCGAAGATTCTATTTCCACGCCACGGTTTATCGGCCCCGGGTGCATAACAATGGCATCGGATTTTGCTGATTTCAGTCGCTCTTCGGTGAGTCCGTACATTCGATAGAATTCCTGTTCACTGGGTAACAGTGCGCCCTGCATGCGTTCTTTTTGCAGGCGTAACATGATAACGACATCGGCATCCTGAATACCTGCTTCCATGTTGTTATAAACACCCACACCCATATCTTCGATGCCGGTGGGTAGCAAAGTTTTAGGCGCAATGACTCGCACGTCACCGGTGTTAAGGATGTTAAGCGCATGAATTTGTGAGCGCGCAACGCGTGAATGTAAAACATCGCCGACAATAGCGACGCGTAACTTGCCGAAGTCGTCGCCTTTGTTGCGGCGTATGGTGAACATGTCCAGCATCGCCTGGGTGGGGTGTGCGTGGCTGCCATCACCTGCGTTGATGACACAAATATGAGGTGCAACCCGGTTGGCAATATAGTGTGAAGCGCCTGATTCACCATGTCTGACAACAAACATATCGCATTGCATGGCTTGCAGGTTTTGCAGGGTGTCGAGCAGGGTTTCACCTTTGCTGGTGGCGGAGGTGCTGATATTTATATTCAACACATCGGCAGACAGTCTTTTAGCGGCCAGCTCAAAAGTGTTACGTGTTCTTGTACTGGCTTCAAAGAAAAGATTGGCGATGGTTTTGCCGCGTAGAAGAGGTACTTTTTTGACGTGCTGCTCATTGATACTGGCAAAACTTTCTGCTGTGTCCAGAATGCGGGTAAGTATTTCTGTACTTAAACCTTCGGTGGTGAGGAAATGTTTTAGCTGTCCATTGGCATCAAGCTGAATATTCCAGGTATCGTGCCCAATCATTGAATCGGTAGGTTTGCTGGCTTTATTGACCATGCCGCGTTTCCTGTTGATTCATATTGACGGGGTTTGGTCGGGTCATGTGACGATAAACTCCAGTGGTTCAGGTCCGGTGAGTTTAATATGTTGCCCTTCTTTAAGGTGTAGATGCTGTCCCACGATATCTGCCTGTATAGGAATCTCTCTACCGCTGCGTTCAACCAGGCAAACCAGTGTGATGCTGGCGGGGCGACCATAATCAAAAATTTCATTCATCGCGGCGCGAATGGTGCGGCCGGTATGTAGCACATCATCAATGAGAATGATGTGACGGTCGTCAATCTGTGATGGTAATTGTGAGGGTTTAACTTTTGGATTCATGCCGATTCGGGAAAAATCGTCACGGTAGAAACTGATGTCGAGAGTAGAGAGAGGTTGTTCGATGCCAAGCTTCTGATGCAGAGTATTGGCTAGCCAGACGCCACCAGTGTGTATACCTACCATCAACGGTTGTTCAATGGCTCGCTCAACGAGCATTGTTTTCAGCTTTTCTGCCAGTTCTGCCAGAAGCTTGTCTGGTGAGGCAAGTTCTTCCATAGACTCCGTATTTATTGTTGATCTAGCCAGCTCTGTACGATCACAGCGGCGGCCATTTTATCAATCTCCTGCTTGTTGTGCTTGCCTATTTTCATGTTTTTTTTCAAGTTCGGCTTCATACGAGCTGAGAGTTTCGTTAACCTGGTAGACGGATTTGTCAAAGCGTTTTTCCAGTTGTTCACAGAACCCCTGCACTATTTTGGTCATCTCGCTTGGCTTGCCGTCGAGAAAATAAGGCATGCCAACAATCAGCGCATCGGGCTTCCACTGCCTGATGAGTTTTTGAATGCTGTCCCAGTCAGGTGAGTTATTGACCGCGGTTAACGCGGTGACGGGAGTGGCGGTGCCGGTAATGGTTTGCCCGGTGGCGACGCCGATACGTTTAGCACCATAATCAAAGCCCAGAACGGTAGTGATTTGAGTGTTATTCAATATAACCTTGTTGGAGCACTAAGCGTGCCCACTCTCATTGCTGAGTAATTGCAGGTTAATGCCGAGTAAATCAGCGGCGGCCTGCCAGCGTTTTGACGCGGGTGTGTTAAAAATAATCTGTTCTTCAGCAGGGCAATTTAACCATGTGTTGGAGGCCAGTTCCTGTTCCAGTTGTCCTGCTCCCCAGCCAGCGTAACCCAGTGCAATCATGGCTTGTTTTGGTCCTTCATTACGGGCGATAGCTTCCAGGATATCTCGTGATGTGGTTAACGCCATGCGGTCGTTAATTTTTAAAGTGGAGCTCCAGTTGCCCAGGGGTTTATGCAGGATAAAGCCTCTACCTTGTTGTACCGGGCCACCCAGGTAGACGCTCTGGGATTTAGCTGTGTTTTGCTCAAGGGCTTCTTTTTTATCTGTTTCCATTTGGGAAATAATTTCATCCACAGTGATGTCGGTCTCACGGTTGATGGTAATGCCGAAGGTTCCATTTTCATCATGTTCACAGATGTAGGTGACCGTGTGGTCAAAATTCTCGTCCAGTAAACCCGGCATCGCAATGATGAAATGGCCGGTAAGATCGGTAGTATTCATGAAAGTATAATGTGATCTCTCTAGTGTGTTTTCAACTGGCTGGTACTCATAAATTCCCAGCTCCTTAGAATATGTATGACATCAGCCTGCTGCTTGAGTTTTGCGGGAAAAGGCGAATAGGGGGCTGCCAGTTTTACGATACGTTGGGCGGCATCATCCAGTAGTTTGTGGCCCGATGATTGGCGTAAATCGATATTGACCAATTCGCCATCCGAGTTGATGACGACATCAAGAATGAGTGTGCCACTCAACTTTTGGCGCCTGGCCTGGTCAGGATAGTTCAGGTTGCCGACACGTTCGACACGATCGATCCATTCGCGCATGTAGCGCGCTGGTATAAACTCTTTCGTACTCGAGTTCATGTATTTTACTTTTGGACGCTCGGCGCGGTTTTCCAGAATATTGCTGATTTCCTGTGCCAGTCGGGCGGTTTTTGTGTTTTTGTTGGTGCTTTCCTGCTGATTGATTGTGATTTCATCAGGTTTGGTCTGTTGGTCATTGGTTTCAATACTAAAGTCGGAATCTGTTTGACGCAGCATGGCGATTTTTTCGGTCTGGCTTTGGCGAGATTGTTGTTGCTGTGTCTGTAAGGCAAGCCCGGGTTCCTGCGCCAGGGTGGGTGCGGTAAAGAGATCGCGTGGCCGGGCTTTTTCTTCGCTGTTACCGCCGCCCTGCTGGGAGATCTGGGCCAGGTATTTTGCGTCTTTGGCTTCGCTCGGGTTTTGTGTTTGCACGAGGATGATATCGAGCGTAGGCAGGACTTTGTTCTCAGCGGCGGGCACCAGTGTGAAGGTAATGCCGAGAATGAGTATGCCGTGCAAAATCGCAGCCAGAAAAAAAGTCATCCCCAGCCGATCTTTATCCGATATCTTTGGCGGCCTTGCCGGCCGGTCAAATGTTATGGTCATGGAGTTATTTTAGCCCTAAATACTAAAAAGCGAAAAAATATTTACCACAGAGGCACAGAGTACACAGAGAAAAAGCTGCAATCAAAACCTGTTTTTCTCTGTGTACTCTGTGCCTCTGTGGTGAAAGCTTTTACAGCGGCTCGCTGAGGATTATGTTGAAACCGTGATCCTCTCGAAAATGAATACGCTCTGCCATTTTTGGGTTCATGTGAATAGTGCCCTGTGTATCAATTAACATGACGTATTTGATGCCCATGTTTTTGGCAATGCCCAGCCAGCGTTGTGGCCCTGCAATGAATAGTGCGGTGGCTGCTGCATCAGCAACGCCGGCATTGTTATGAATCACTGTTACTGAGGAGGTGTCGGTGGCGGGGTAACCGGTTTCCGGATCCAGAATGTGGTGATAGCGTTGTCCTTTATATATATAGAAACGCTCGTAATCACCCGAGGTAAAAATGCTTTCGTTATTGCGGGCTTTTAGCCAGGCGATGACGCCATCTTTTCGGGGATGGTGAATACCGATTTCCCAGGGACGATGTCCATGTGCACCGCTGACACTAAGATCACCGCCCGCGTTTATCACTGCATTTTTAATACCCAGGTTATGCAGGTATTGCATGGAAAGGTCAATCGCGTAACCTTTTGCAAAGGCACCAAAATTCAGCTCCGTTGCTGGATTTTTGCTATAAAGTTTTATGCCCTGCAGTTGTAAATCATCCATTGAAGGCTGTTGTTTGACGAGTTCAGTAATTAATTTTTTTTCTGGAGGTTTGATATCAGGTTCGTCGTATTTGTGGAATTGCCACAGACGAATAAGTTTGCCGATTGCCGGGTTAAACAGCCCCTGGCTTTGTTCTGATAGTAATTTTGATTGTTCAATCAGTGGCAGCATGCTGGGTGGAACGCTGAAGCTGCCGCCGGTTTTTAGAAGCTGGTTGGTTCTGCTCAGTGGGCTTGCCTGCCAGGGCGTCCAGGCAGCATGATATTGGCTAAAATCTTCTTCCAGTTGGTTGAGTGCCTGTTCGGCGAGTTCAGGTTCTACGCCAAAAAGTGTGATTTCGATCAGTGTGCCAAATTTTAATACAGTGCGTTTGGCTTCGGTCGGCGTTGCTTGTGTGCAGCCAGCTATACAAACACTAAAGCCGATAAGAATTATTAAACCAGCAAGTTTATGCATTAAGTGATTGTTCTATGCAGTCCATCAACTGGCCGGCAATATCAAGTTTGTATTGCTTGTCCAGTTCGCGAATACAGGTGGGGCTGGTAATATTTATTTCGGTCAGGTAGTCACCGATGACATCAATGCCGGCAAACAGGATTCCCATTTCACGCAATGTTGGTGCTAGTTGCTGACATATCCAGAGATCGCGGTCATTTAATTTAACACCGATTCCAGAACCTCCTGCGGCGAGATTGCCTCGGGTTTCACCGCTGGCTGGAATGCGCGCCAGCGCATAAGGTACGGCTTCACCATCGATAAGTAAAATGCGTTTATCACCCTCGCTGATTTGCGGTATAAACTGCTGGGCCATGACGGTTTTTGAGCCGTGTTCGGTGACAGATTCTAGTATCACCGATAAATTAGGGTCTTCAGGCGTGATGCGGAATATCGAGGCACCGCCCATACCGTCCAGTGGTTTTACAATGACATCTTTTTGCTGCTTGACGAAACTGCGAATTCTTTTTTGATCGCGGCTCACTACCATAGGTGTGCAGCACTGCGGGAAACGAGTAATAAAAAATTTCTCGTTGGCATCACGCAGACTCGAAGGTCGATTGACGACGAGAGTACCTTCTTTTTCTGCCATTTCAAGCAGGTAAGTGGTGGTGATGTACTCCATATCAAAAGGCGGATCCTTGCGCATCAGGATAACGTCAAGCGAGGCGAGTTCAATGTCCGCGGCTGGCTGCGTGTTAAATCCGTGAACCGGGTCATCCTGAACTTCGGTAATACAGGTTCTGGCCATGGCGGTAGCGTCTTTCATGTACAGGTCAGACTGCTGCATGGTGTAGATCGTCCAGCCTCTTTTTTTGGCGGCCAGCAACATGGCAAAACTGCTGTCTTTGACGGTTTTTATGGCCTCGAGAGGGTCTATGACGATGCCTAGTTTTTTATTCATAAGTAAACGTTAATATATGAGCTAAAAGGGGTGATTGTTATCTTGCAATGTACCCAATATTGCCTTATCTAGCAATTTGTTAGGCAATTTTATTGATGTACTACTTATTGATTGCTAATAAAGAAAACATGGTCTACATTTGGGATGTACTCACTTGTAGAAGCGGGATACTTTTCTTTACGGGCTACTTATATTTCAAATGAATGGGACGGCGATGGCAGAAGAAATTGCTGGGTTAAATGACTTGAAGGTGATGGTCATCGATGACAGTAAGACGATACGTCGGACTGCTGAGAACCTGCTAAAAAAAGAAGGTTGCGAAGTAGTCACGGCCATTGATGGTTTTGAGGCTTTGTCGAAGATTGCCGAGACTAAACCGGACATTATTTTTGTCGATATTATGATGCCTCGGCTTGATGGTTATCAAACCTGTGCACTGATTAAAAACAACAGTGTATTTCGCGAAACCCCCGTGATTATGTTGTCCAGTAAAGACAGTATATTTGACCGTGCAAGAGGTAGAATTGTTGGTTCAACACAGTATTTAACCAAGCCGTTCACAAAAGAAGATCTGCTTGGTGCGATTAAAGAGCATGCGCTTGGAAAATAAACCAGTATAAATACTGGTATTAACATTTAGTGATTGGTGAGAATAATGGCAAAAGTATTAGTAATAGATGATTCGCCAACAGAGGTTCATGTATTACAGACTCTGTTGGAAAGAAACGGGCATGAAGTAGTGGTGGCTAATTCAGGGGAAGAAGGAATAGTTGTTGCTAAAGAAGCCTTACCCGATGTGGTTTTGATGGATGTAGTGATGCCGGGAATGAACGGCTTTCAGGCGACCCGGCAGTTATCCAAGCAGGTCGAGACAGAAAAGACGCCGGTCATTATTGTGACCACAAAAGATCAGGAAACAGACAAGGTATGGGCAAAGCGCCAGGGTGCGGCAGATTACATCGTAAAACCGGTGCAGGAAAAAGCCTTGCTCGAAAGTTTAAACAGAGTGTTAGCAAATTAACCTGGCGATTAGGGGAAGGTAGTAACAGGTGAATACAGGTGACCCGTTTGAATTATTGCTGGATGTGGAGAAGCGATGTCAGCTGAATGCGGCGAGTCTACCGAGTGCGGTTGATAATGAAGAAAAATGGGTAGGTGTTGGCTTCAGGGTTGGTGATGACAAGTTGATTGCAGCCATGTCCGAAGTAGCAGAGATACTTGATTTACCTGAAGTAACAAAAGTGCCTGGCGTGAAGTCATGGGTTGTAGGTGTGGCAAATGTTCGAGGTAGCTTATTACCTATTATGGATTTAAAGGGATATCTTTTGGGTGAGGATATTCAAAATAGAAAGATGGGACGAGTTATTGTTATAGATTATAAGGGATTTAATACCGGACTAGTAGTAGATGAAGTATATGGTATGCGACATTTTTTAATTCGGGATCAGATAGAAGATGAACCGAATGTGCACGAAAATATTTCTCAATATGTAGAGAATATATTCAAAAGTGAAGGTGAAAGCTGGCCTATTTTTAGTTTCGAAAATATAGTGAAGGACGAGCGGTTTTCACATGTATCCTTATAACAACAAGAATCATTATCGGCTAAAGCCGGTGAGCAGTAACGGAGAGCAGAATCCATGAGTGCAGATATAAAAACCGCAGCAATCGGGAGATCATTGCTGGTACTGGGTGTCCTTCTGGCCCTGTCTATTTTCCTCATGTTGGGTAGTCTGGTGTACGTGGCAGACAAACGAGCGGATCTGCAAAAACATATCGAGCTCTCTGCTGAGCAGTTGCTGATTTCCCAGCGTATGGCTACCTTTGCTCTGGGGGCATCATCGGGTAGTGAGAATGACTTTGGTAATTTGATGAAAGGCCGAATTCGATTTGATTCTATTTTATCGACTTTTCAAGACGGTGATGCGGAAGCGCCGCCGCTGGTTGCTGAACTATTGCCGGCATTAGGCAGCGTCGAAGAAAGCTGGTTCAGATACAAGAAAGGTATTGAAGTAATCATTAGTGGTAAACAACCTATTTCCGAGGTGCGTGAGCTTTACCAGGTTATCGATAGTTTTATTCCTCAAATGTTGACTTACTCTGATGAGGTTGTTGGTGTATTAATGAAAAAAAATGCATCGCAAAGACAAATTTATCTCGCCAGTCGTCAAATGATGTTGTCACAGCGTATTAAAAACAACTTGAACCAGGTGCTTGCGGGTGGCGAAACAGCTGCAGCCGCAGCTGACCGGTTTGGTCGGGATGCGGCCCTGTTCGGCCGTGTGCTCGAGGGTTTATTGAAAGGTTCAAAGAGCCTGCGTATTGACAAAGTGACAGACAAAGAAGGTGTTGCCAAGTTGCGCGAAGTCGCCATGTTGATTAGTGCTGTGAGCGACAACATTGCAGGCATTCTGGAATTATCACCCGAGTTGTTCGAGGTTAAAGATGCTGCCAGTGAGATCAGTGCTCATAGTGAAGACCTGCTGCAACAACTACAAAGTCTACAGGTAGATATCGCTGGTCAGGGCGGGTTCCTGGATACGATTCAGTTGGCGGGTATTGCTTTCGGTGGTGTCGCTGTGGTTTTGATTATTCTGGTTGGTATGTTGCTACTAAAAGATGCACGCCAACGTGAGGAAGCCGCGCTTGAAAATAACCGTAGAAACCAGCGCGCCATTTTGCGACTGCTTGATGAAATGGCCAGTCTTGCTGATGGTGACTTGACTGTGCATGCGACAGTAACCGAAGAAATTACCGGCGCCATAGCGGACTCCGTAAACTTTACCATTGACGCTTTGCGTTCTCTGGTAACCACGATTAACTCCACTGCGGTAGAGGTTTCATCATCTACCGAAAAAACGCAGGGCACTGCGAAAGAACTTGCTGATGCTTCTATCAGACAGGCACGAGAAATTGCATCAGCCAGTGCGGCGATTACCGACATGGCTGAGTCGATGGGGCATGTGACCAAGGACGCGCTGGATTCTGCCACAGTAGCGCAAGGTTCTCTGGTTATCGCGCAAAAAGGTGCGGACGTAGTACGAAGCACCATTAGTAGTATGGATGATATTCGCGAACAGATTCAGGAAACTTCGAAACGCATTAAGCGACTTGGCGAATCATCACAGGAAATTGGTGACATCGTGGGGCTGATTACTGAAATTGCTGACCAGACGAATATTCTTGCGTTGAATGCTGCTATTCAGGCGTCAACTGCAGGTGAGGCCGGACGTGGTTTCGCGGTGGTAGCGGACGAGGTGCAGCGACTGGCAGAACGTGCGGGTAATGCGACCAAACAGATTGAAACATTGGTTAACACTATTCAGGCGGATACCAATGAAGCGGTTAAATCGATGGAAGTCAGTACTTCTGGCGTAGTGCGCGGGGCCGAGATGGCCGAGGATGCGGGTGTCGCGCTGAAAGAAATTGAGGATGTATCAATGCAGCTATCCGAACAAATTCAGGGTATTTCCGATGCTGCCAAAAAACAGTCCGAAGTGGCTTCAAACGTATCTAATTCGATGGACGTGATTCAGGAGATTACCCTGCAAACATCAGAAGGTACTGAAGAGACAACAGCATCGCTGGATACGTTGAATGTGTTATCTAGCGAATTACGTCGTTCGGTGTCCGGATTTAAACTGCCCACTCAAAATGATGGAAATATTGAGACTGTGGTACTTGATAATCAGAATTAAGAGCGGACTCTTCTAAATAGTGCTAATGGCGATGAATCTGGGATGGTGATTAAAAAATGAAACCAGAAGGCACAGTTGAATACAATTCCCTGAGTTGGGTCAAGAAGCAGTTAGATGCTGTTTTGGCCGATGCTCAGAATTCTCTTTCTGAATACATAGAAAATGTTGAAGACAGTGCTCCACTTGAGCAGTGTATAGATCATCTTCGCCTGGTTTATGGCACCTTGCAGATGGTTGAGATTTATGGCGCAGCCATGCTTGCAGAAGAGATGGAATTGACGGCTCAGGCGCAGCTAGACGGCAAGATAGAAAAATCGGCAGACGCTTTTGATGTTTTGATGCGCGCCATGTTGCAGTTACCTGATTACCTTGAAGGTCTCCAGTCGGGTAACAAAGATACCCCTATCGTATTAATGCCGTTAATGAATGATATGCGTGCGGCACGCAATGAAAAACTTCTCTCGGAAAGCGTTCTGTTTGTTCCTGATGTTGATTCTGTTGAAATCGAATCTGATATTGCAGATGCAGCTGCAATTGAGGCAGGGCAACTCGCTGAAGAAGCGAAACGTTTACGTACACACTACCAACTGGGTTTGCTTGATGTTTTGCGAAATAACAAGGAGCAGGCGGGGTTGAAACGTATGATGGCGGTGATTGCATCGCTGGAAAAAGTTTCTGCCGATAATTCCGTAAGACGTTTCTGGATGGTTATAACCTCAATACTGGAAGGTCTGATTGACGAAGGTATCGATAAAAACCTCAGTGTGAAGATGTTAATGGGTGCCATTGATCGACAAATAAAACTGTTAATAGATGTTGGTGAAAATGATTTTGTCGACCAGTACTCACAGGAAGTATTGAAAAATATTCTTTACTACGTAGGCCGTAGCACATCAACTGGTGAGCGTGTAAGTAAAATTAAAACAGCCTATAAACTGGATGAATTGTTGCCAGGCGAAGACGATGTTACTGAAATTGGCGCTAGCATGGGCGGTTTCAATGCAGAGTTATTTGATACGGTTTCGCAGGGTATTCGCGAGGATTTGACGGCAGTGAAAGATGTGCTTGAGATTTTCACGCACAGTAGTGACAGGGATGTGAAACAAATTGAGCCATTAATCGAACAACTGGAAAAAATAGCAGACACCTACGGCATGCTGGGTCTTGGTGCTGTCCGGCAGCGGGTGCAGAACCAACGCAATGAGATAGAAAAAATTGTTAGTGGTGGATCGGAGGCAACCGAGCAGCTGGTAATGGATATCGCGGGTGAACTGCTTGGAGCAGAGGCCGAACTTGATAATTACATTGCCGAGAAATCCGGTCTGGTTGATAGTGATATTGGTGTTGATGACCGTATAGTCCCAGCATCAGAATACCGTAAAGTGCTTAATACGGTTGTCGAGCAAGCGCTTGATAACTTCACCGTAGCCAAAGATGCAATACTTTCTTATGCGGCAGGAATTGGTGATCAGGAACAGTTGGATGTGATTTTGCAAAAACTCGAAGAAGTTCGTGGTGCGTCGATGATGTTGCCAATGGATCGTATCGAGAAACTGTTAAACAGTCTGATAAGTTATGTCCGTATTTCTTTGCAGGGTCACCAGCGTAAACCGGATGCCGATGAGCAGGACACGGTAGCGGATGTTGTAACCTCGATTGAGTATTATCTTGAGGCTGTTTCAGAAGGCAGACCCGGGGTGGATATAGGTTTGCAGGCAGGCGAAGCCGCTGTTGAGAAATTGCTGGAAGTTAACAAACAGTATGACGGGATGGAGCCCGTTAGCACCCCAAAGTCTGAAGAGGTTGTAGAAAATACAGAAGCGCCTGTTGCTGAGGATATCGTTGATGTTAGTGATGAAAGCGCCAGGGTAGTAAGCGCAGAAACTGCGTCCTTAGTTGCTGAGTCTGATCCCGGTCAGCAGGAAGAATACGAAATTCTTGGAGATGATGCTGACGAAGAGATTGTTGAGATATTTATCGAGGAAGCTATTGAAGTGCTTGAAGCGCTGCATGTGAACTTACCAAGCTGGCGATCTAATAATGATGATGAAGAATCACTGACAGTCGTTCGCAGAAGCTTTCACACACTCAAAGGCAGTGGCCGCCTGATTGGCGCAATGTTGATTGGTGAGTTTTCCTGGAAATTTGAAAGTATGCTCAACCGGGTTATTGAGAAAAAAATAGTAGCAAACGATGCCCTGTTTGACGTGCTGGACGAAGCAATCGCTGTTCTGCCGCAACTTATAGAACAGCTTAAGGGTAATCGTGAACCTATACCGAATATTTACCAGTTAATGTCAGCAGCCGAAGCTATAAGTGAGGGCAAAGTACCTGATGTGCCGGTTGAAGAAGACGAAGTGGACAGGGTTGGTATTGTTGATGCTGAAGCAGAAGTCATTAGCGAAATTGATTTTGAGATAAGTGGTGATGAAGCTGACCTGGAAACGGGTGAAGAAAACATCGGGCAAGAAATTGTTCTCGATGTTGGTGAAGCAGAACCTGATTTAGAAGAGGTAGTGCTAGACATCTCGTCTGATTCACCCGACGAGATAGACATTACTTCACTGGAAGAACCATTAAGTGATGAAGATGTGTCGATTGAGCTTTCATCGCTGGATCTGGCTGAAGAATCTCTGGGCGATGAAATTTTAGTTGATGATGAAGTTTCAATTGAGCCTGCAACATCTGATATTGATGAGGAAGTAATTGAGATAAGCGAAAGCGAAGTCTTTGATGAAGATGAATTGTCTGGTGTGACTGAATCAAAAGACACTATTGAGGTTGAGGGTGGTGAGCTGGTTGTAAACATCGAGGAGTTAGACGACTTTGATGACTCTGGAGATCTGACCGGACTCAACATGGATCCGATGCTGTTCCAGATTTACTACGATGAAAGTCAGGGGCATCTGCAAACAGTTAAAGCGATGCTCGCCAGGCACGAATCAGCTGAGCAGAAGCTGGAGACAAGTAAAGATCTGGTCAGGGCTTTCCATACGCTTTTTGGTAGCGCAAGAACGGCAGAAATAGAGCCGATTGCTGAACTCTGTGGATCTGTCGAAAAATATGTTAAGGCTCGTGAAGACGCTGAACGTATAACTATTCCTGATGACATTGTGATGTTGATTAGTGAGGTTACCCAGTGTGTTGAAGAAATGCTCGAAGAGATTAAGGCAAATACTATGCCTGAGTCTAAAAGAGATTTGCTGGAGCGAGTTAATAATATCGTACAGGCCGAGTTGCAGGATCAGTTGCAGCAGTCATCGCAAACGAGCGGCGTGCAACGTGGTAAGCCAGGCGTGGTTTCTGAAGTTGTTGCCGAGAGTGAAACAACAGATGCAGAATATACCTATGGTGATGTAGACGATGATTTGATTGATATTTTCCTCGAAGAGGCAGAGGAGCTTCTCGAAGATTGTGAAGCCAGTATTAGAAAACTGGATGAAAGTGTAGATGATACGGCTAGCATACAAGAGTTGCAGCGCCATATGCATACTCTGAAGGGTGGTGCGCGTATGGCAACGCTAACGCCGCTAGGTGATATCACGCATGTACTCGAATCAATGGTTCTGGCTATATCGGAACAAAAAATAGAAGCTGATAAGGCGTTTTTTGATGTGCTGCACGAGTCTCTTGATGTGCTTAATGGCATGCTTGAAAACGTTAAGCAACGTCAACCTTTAAAATCTGCTAGCGCACTGGTTAGTAAAATAGAGACAGTTATAAAAGGTGAAGTTCAGGAGAAGCGTCATGTTGAGCGTTTTGATGTTGATATGCAGACGCTGGAATCTTCTGAAGATGAGGTTGTAGATCTTACTAGCGAGACACCAGATGGTCAGGAAGAACGTCGAACTACAATAGATAGTAGCGATGGCGGTAAGAGTAAGAAAAAACGTAGAACATCTGATCAGGCAACGGAGCAGCCGCACTGGGGTGAGCGTGCAACCGATATTAATTTCAAGGAGTCACAGGAGCAGGTTCGAGTACGTGCTGACTTACTGAATAATCTTGTAAATTATGCTGGCGAGGTAAATATCCATCACGCCCGCATGAACAAGCAGATGACTGATATTGGATTCAACCTGCAAGAACTGGATCAGACTGTAGTGCGTTTAAAAGAACAGTTACGTAAGCTTGAAATTGAAACAGAGATCCAGATTCGGTCGAGTTACGAAAAAGAGTCTGACGAATACGATGAGAATTTCGACCCACTTGAAATGGACAGGTATTCTACGTTACAACAATTAACACGAAGCCTTGCAGAAACGGCGAGTGACGTAGAGAGTATTAAAGGTTTTCTTGGTGAAATCGTAAGTGATTCAGAAACACTGTTACAGCAGGAATCTCGAATCAGTACGGATCTACAGGAAGGTTTAATGCGAACACGCATGGTGCGTTTCGGCGGTATGTCAACTCGTTTAAGGAGAATTGTTCGACAGACAGCGAGAGAGCTTGGCAAGGAAGTTAATGTTGAAATTTCTGGCGAAGACAACGAAGTCGACCGTACAGTTCTGGATCGCATGGTTGCACCGCTTGAGCATATGCTCAGAAATGCGGTAGCCCATGGTATTGAAACAGCCACCGATCGCCTGTCAGCGGGCAAACCCGAGAGTGGAAAAATTAGCATACTTGTGGGCCGTCAGGGCCCAGATGTGATTGTCGCGGTGAGTGATGATGGTGGTGGTATAGATGCCGATGCAATACGGAAAAAAGCTATAAAACAGAGCCTGTTGGAAAAAGATAGTAATTTAACAGATCATGATGTGTTGCAGTTCATTCTAAAGAGCGGTTTTAGCACCGCTGATTCGGTAACACAGGTGGCTGGTCGCGGTGTTGGTATGGATGTGGTTGATAGTGAAATCAAGCAACTTGGCGGCGTACTCGAAATCGATACCCAGAAAGGTGTTGGTACAACCTTTAAGGTAAGACTGCCGCTCACTCTCGCTATTAACCAGGCGCTATTGATCAGCGCCGGTGATGATATATATGCTGTTCCATTATCCAGTATCGAAGGTGTGGTACGAATTACTGGCATAGAGTTACAGAGTTTTTATGATAGCGGTGACCTTCGTTATGAGTTTAATGCTGTTGATTATGAGCTAAAACATATGGGGCACCTGTTAACTGGTAATCAGTCCAGCTATGCAAATCAGCACCAGTTATACCCGGTACTGTTGGCCAACGTTGGTGACCAGCACTTTGCCTTACATGTTGATGACTTGCTGGGGCGGCGTGAAATTGTTGTCAAACCAGTAGGTATGCAGATATCAACAGTGCGTGGTGTAGCAGGTGCTACTATTTTAGCTGATGGTCGCGTAGTTCTGATTCTGGAAATGTCTGCCCTGGTTGTGGGCGAGAGCCTGTTCAAGCAGGTTGATACTGAAGATGAAGTTGCAGAGCCTCAGAAACCTACAGAGCCTACGATTATGGTGGTTGATGACTCTATTACCATTCGCAAGGTAACAGCAAGAATACTAGAAAGAAATGGAATGAAAGTAATGTCTGCTACGGACGGGGTAGATGCTACTAATCAGCTGCAGGATGACATACCAGATTTGATGTTGCTGGATATCGAAATGCCCAAAATGGATGGTTTTGAACTAGCCACTTATATGCGAAATGATAGCCGCCTGAAAAACATACCAATTATTATGATTACGTCGCGTACGGGTGCTAAACATAAGGAAAGAGCAAAAGAAATTGGCGTCGAACAATACCTGGGGAAGCCATATCAGGAAGAAGAGCTTATGACCAATATTAACACCCTGCTGAAGGAGCGTAGTTAGCCGTGGCTAGTAGTGAACAGGTTATCAAGTGTGTCATTCTGACTTTGCGCAGTGAGAATGTGATGATACCAAATGCAGCTATTGCTGAAATCATTTCAGCCAGAGATACATCGCATGTTGAGAATACACCTGACTGGTATGTGGGGAAAATGCCATGGCGGGGAGTTGATGTGCCTTTGGTTTCGTTTGAAGCAGCAGTCGGTCGTGAGGCTAAAGGTCTCAATCTAAACACCCAGATTGCAGTATTGTATGCAGTCAGTAAAGATGCGAAATACCCTTACGTCGGCCTGGTTGTTTCCGGTGTGCCACATGTGAGTGCCTTTTCAAAAAACCAGATTATCACTGACCCTGACTCTTTGCTTGAAGCAGAAAGTCATCCGATGGTTGCGCAAAAAACAAGAATTAATGGCGCGGCAGTTAGTATTCTCGATATTGATGCGATTGAATCGATGGTCAATGAGGCTGAAGCAAGTTAGCCCAAATAAATTATTGTTGATAGATAAAAGACTTGAACCACAGAGGTCACAGAGGTACACAGAGAAAAAATAATTATTGTTAGAAGCGCCTACGGCGCTTTTAACAAAGAAAAACTCTGTGCGCCTCTGTGACCTCTGTGGTTCAAGCCTTTGACTTTTTTCAGGCACACTAACCTAAATCACCCCATAAAGTTTGTATAGCGGCCAGGCAGGCCGGCGCGGCAGTTTCTGTGCGCAATATCCTTGAGCCTAGTAGTATCTCCTTAAAATTCGTATTAATAGCGAGTTTAATTTCATCCTGAGAGAGACCGCTTTCGGGGCCAACAAGAATAGTGATATTGCCTTCGGGAATTTGTAACTCTTTTAAGCCTGTTTTAGCATCGAGCGATAATACCAATTTGCAATCTGAGTCCGTAGATTGCAGAGCTTGAGCGTAGGGAGTAACAGGGTGTAGTTCGGGTATTGTGCATCTGCCGGATTGTTCGCAGGCACTAATAATAATTTGTTGCCAGTGTTTTCTCTTTTTCTCTGCGCGTTTCTCATCAAGCCGGGTTGCGGTATGTTCGCATAACACCGGAATAATAGTGTTAACACCGAGTTCAGTGGTTTTTTGTATACATGCATCCATTCTGTCGCTGCGTGATATGCCCTGTAGCAGAATGGTGTGAACAGGTGATTCACGTTGTACCCGGATTTTTGTATCTACCCGTAGCGCGCAGCTTTTCTGGTTTTCATCAAGAAGTGTTGCGGCATACTCAAATCCATCGCCATTAAAAAGAATAACATGCAGACCTTTTTTTGCACGCATTACGCGTATCAGGTGGTGGGAAGTATTTTTATCCAGACTTGCCGTTTGGCCCGGTTCGATGTGTTCAGGATAATAGAGTCGTGAGATAAGCACGCATTTTGCTCTGCAAGTTTATTAACTATTTAGTTGGTTCCAGATATTCAACGTGGCATCAGCCTGGTTTAGCGTATAAAAATGAAGCCCCGGCGCGCCGGCTTTAATCAGGCAGGCGCACAAATTGACGACAACCTCAGTACCAAAAGCACGTAGGCTTTCAGGGTCATTTTCATAGGCAGCCAGTTGCTTTCTTATCCATCGTGGTATTTCAGCCCCGCAATTATCCGAGAAGCGAGTCAGGCTGGCGTAATTAGTGATAGGCATAATGCCTGGTACAACAGGAATATCAAGATTTGCTCTGGCGCATTGTTCCATAAACCGTGAGTAAGCATCTACATTGTAAAAATATTGAGTAATAGCAGAGTCAGCTCCTGCCTCTACCTTATTCAAAAAATATTTAAAATCATCCTCAGGTGAAGCGGATTCAGGGTGGTACTCGGGATAAGCTGCGACTTCAATATGAAAATGGTTTTTCGTTTTCTCGCGTATAAATTCCACCAGTTCATTGGCATTGGCGAGATCGCTATGGGTTGAGCCGTCTTCGGGAATATCACCTCGTAGCGCAACCAGTCGGGTGACATCCATTTCTATGTAGGCGTCCAGTACATTGTTTAGCTGTTCTCTGGTAGAGCCCATGCAGGAGATGTGTGGCGCAATATTCGCGCTATTGGTTTGAAGTTGTTTAACCGTTTCCAGTGTGCGGTCACGTGTCGAACCACCCGCGCCAAATGTCACGGAAAAAAACTCGGGGTTAACAGTTGATTGCAGTTTTTTTTGTGCAACAAGTAATTTTTCCATTCCCGCTTCGGTTTTCGGAGGAAAAAATTCACAGCTAAAAACAGGGTTAGAAGTGTTAGAGCTCATAACGCGATATTATAGTGTTCGGTAAAATAAAACAGGTGCACAGGCTGGAGCTTAAGAATAGTGCCCCAGCCTTGTGCGCAGTTAACTGCTAATAACGATAGTGCTCGGCTTTGTAAGGACCATCAACAGGTACATTAATGTAATCTGCCTGTTCCTGAGATAAAGCCGTTAAATTGGCGCCTA